>NZ_JBAVFI010000393.1:0-22778 GCF_049588175.1 Mesobacillus sp. | reverse complement strand
GACAAAAACAATGAACTTGATTTCATGGTATGAATGGTCTGTAGATCTTGGTGCCCTGTTGGGGACTGCGGGGAGCATTAGGGATCCTATACTGAATTTCTCTCCTTATGTGGCCATCCCGCTTGGTTTGGCCGGAGGAGTATTTGTAGGAATGCTTGCGGCAGCATTGACGGAAGTTCTCAATGTTCTGCCTATCCTGGCCAAAAGAATTCGCGTCGATGATAAGCTTGAAATATTGTTAATGGCAATCGTCCTGGGCAAAGTATTCGGTTCTTTATTTCACTGGATATACTTTGTCGGACGGTAAAAAACGAAGGGTCAGAAAGGACGGCACAGAATGGCCGAGAAACGGAATGTAATCTTAATTACAGATGGCGATGACTATGCCAGACGAGCAGTAGAACGAGTCGCAGCTGACGTTGGCGGGCGATGTATTTCTCATTCACATGGCAATCCGTCCGTTCTTTCGGGGCCTAGTCTTGTAAAATTGATCAAAACAGCAGCCAATGATCCTGTTTTAGTAATGTTTGATGATAGCGGCTTCCTTGGAGAGGGAGCAGGTGAGCAGGCATTGAAATATGTTGCGAAGCATGAGGATATCAATGTTCTTGGAGTTATTGCTGTAGCTTCGAAAACGCATATGGCTGAGTGGAGCAAGGTGGATTTTTGCATCGACAGGGATGGAGAGCTTACTCCATATGGAGTTGATAAACATGGACTTCCTGAGCTAGAGCCGGGAAGGATCAATGGAGATACGGTTTACTGTTTAGATAAGTTAGATGTCCCTTTGATTATAGGAATTGGCGATATTGGCAAGATGGCTCGCCGTGACCATTACGAGCGCGGGGCACCGATCACAAAAAAAGCAGTGGAAATCATCCTTGAAAGGAGCGGATTCTATGCCAAAGAATAAAAATGATATGCTGCCTATACCAGAATCCTTGCATGAAGCAGAGAAATACATGAAAGAGCGGGTGGGCTTGGAAGACAGCTTTGACCTTGGTGTTAGAAAGCTGAAAATCCTAAAAAAAGAGGTTCACTTTTATTATGTGAATGGTTTATGTGATACCCAGTTCATCATTCATATTGTTGAAGAATTAGTTGGTATCAATGATCATGAAAAGCTGTCCACGCACCTTCAGATGATTGTCGAGAATAGGATTACGCACCAGTCAGTACAGACAATTAAAACGATGGATGAGCTGGTTGATCAGGTTTTATCTGGTTTGATTGTTATTTTGGTCGAGGGTGAGAGGACTGCCTTTGTTGTCGATGTACGTAGCTATCCTGGAAGACAGCCGCAGGAGCCTGACACTGAAAAGGTTGTGCGCGGATCGAGGGATGGCTTTGTAGAAAATATTATTGTAAACACTGCTTTGACGAGAAGAAGAATTAGGGACGAGAATCTGCGTTTTGAAATGATGAAGGTTGGAGAGCGTTCCAAATCAGATGTAGCCATTGCCTATATCAAGGATATTGCGAATCCTGATTTAATCAAAGTAATCAAAAAGGAATTAAATACAATCAAAATCGATGGAATTACGATGGCAGATAAGACAATTGAAGAGTTTCTAGTTAAACAAGGTTACAATCCATATCCACTCGTTAGGTACACCGAGCGTGCGGATGTTGCTGCAACCCATTTGCTAGAAGGGCATGTATTGATTTACGTGGATACATCTCCAAGTGTCATTATTACGCCAACAACATATTTCCACCATCTCCAGCATGCTGAGGAATACAGACAGTCGCCAGCAGTCGGGACAATGGTCAGATGGGTCAGGTTCCTAGGAGTGATCGCGTCACTTTTGCTTTTGCCACTATGGTATTTATTCGTCCAGAATCCAGATCTTCTGCCAGAAAAAATTAACTTCATTGGTCCAAATGACAAATCCAATATCCCTATTTTTTTGCAGATTATGCTTGCGGACGGAGGGATCGAATTCCTGAGAATGGCTGCTATCCATACACCAACGCCTTTATCAACTGCTATGGGTTTGATCGCTGCTGTACTGATCGGTCAAATCGCCATTGATGTAGGGATGTTTGTACCGGAAGTCATCCTGTATGTGGCAGTGGCTGCTATTGGAACATATGCGACCCCAAGCTATGAGCTAAGTATTGCAAATAAGATTGGCAGGGTATTTCTTTTGATTGTTACAGCACTTTTCCATGTTCCGGGATTTATGGTCGGCACTACAGTTTGGCTGCTGATGCTCGCAAATATCAAGTCTTTGAATACCCCTTATCTGTGGCCATTCATGCCTTTTCATCCAATGGCTTTCATGCAGATTATTATCAGGAGGGCTGTGCCAGGTTCCAAAATCAGGCCGAGTATCGTCCATGCTAAAAATCGTTATAAACAGCCTTCAAATTCATGACCAAGTTCCAATTGCACGTTCCAATAGAATATGGTAAAGTGTTTTTAATTTACTAAAGACTTAAAGCAAAAAAATAAGGCAGTTCACGACTGAACTGTCTATTTATTTATTAGGCTTTTTCTAAATATTGTTGTTAATGTGAACAGAGTAAAAACTTAACATTATAAGTTGGCTCTACTGATTACAGATTCTCAGGGTTGCTTTATCTAATTGGCTCTCTGTTAATCAAGACTGTTGATTTTCGTTCCAGGCGCTTCGCTTTCCGCGGGGCTGGCGCTGAGCCTCCTCGTCGCTTCGCTCCTGCGGGGTCTCACCTGACCAGCTGCGCCCGCAGGACATTGAGTAGCTTCCTCGAATTTGCCCACGCACGATGGAAATGCGTTAGCATTTTCTGAGGAGTCTTCGCGCCTTCCACTACAATCAACAGGGTATTAAAAATCAACATTCAGGTTTAACAGAGCCATCTAATTAAAAATGTTCGCAGAACAACAATGAACGAAAAAGGTCATATATTGTCAAGGGATGAGGGGACAGCATGGAATTTCAAGGAACTGCAAAGGTTAATCGTCTTGGACATTTAGAAATTGGCGGTGTTGATACAGTCCAACTGGCCGAAAAATATGGAACCCCACTATATGTCTATGATGTAGCTTTAATACGTGAACGGGCAAGAAGCTTCAAGAAAACATTTGAGAAGGCGGGAATTACCGCCCAGGTAGCATATGCAAGCAAGGCATTTTCAACAGTTGCAATGGTGCAGCTGGCGGATGAGGAAGAGCTATCGCTGGATGTTGTCTCAGGAGGAGAACTGTATACTGCGCTTGCTGCTGGCTTTCCTGCTGACAGAATTCATTTTCATGGAAACAATAAAAGCCGTGAAGAACTTATCATGGCGATTGAAAACAATGTTGGCTGCATTGTAGTCGATAATTTTTATGAATTAGAGATGCTGCGAAGCCTCTGTGAGGATAAAAAAAGGAGTATGAAGGTACTGCTTCGTGTCACCCCTGGGATTGAGGCCCATACACATGACTATATTTTAACCGGTCAGGAAGATTCTAAATTCGGTTTTGATTTGCAGAACGGACAGGCTGATGAGGCGATGCAAATTGCTTTGAAGGATAAAAACATTGAAGTTTTGGGTCTTCACTGCCACATCGGTTCGCAAATTTTTGAAACGACTGGATTTATATTGGCTGCACAGAAAATTTTTGAGAAATTGCATCAATGGAAAAATGAGCTTTCTTTCGACTCAAAGGTCCTTAATCTAGGCGGAGGGTTTGGCATACGTTATACAAATGAAGACGATCCGATTCCTGCAGCTCAGTATGTTGTGGAGATTATAGCAGAGGTTAAGAAACAGGCAGCCTCCTATTCAATGAAAATGCCTGAAATTTGGATTGAACCTGGCCGTTCCCTTGTAGGGGATGCAGGTACGACACTTTATCGTATAGGTTCGAGGAAGGATGTTCCGAATGTCCGCCAATATGTTGCAGTTGATGGCGGCATGAGTGACAATATCCGTCCAGCATTGTATCAGGCAAAGTATGAAGCTGTCCTTGCGAATAGGGTGATGGACAAGCCAGAAGAGACAGTATCAATTGCCGGAAAATGCTGTGAGTCCGGAGATATGTTAATTTGGGACCTCCCACTGCCGAAATCAGGCAGCCATGATTTATTGGCTGTTTTTTGCACAGGTGCTTATGGGTATTCAATGGCTAATAATTATAACCGTTTGCCTCGTCCGGCAGTTGTATTCCTTGAAGATGCTACGGATACATTAGTGGTTCGCCGTGAAACATTTGAGGATATGGTAAAATTAGACTTGCCCCTTAAAGAAAAAATTAAAAATTAAGCTGCACCTTTGCATCTTTTTTTAGTCGTACGCTAGTTTTTTTAGATTGGCTAATTGTCCTGCCTTATTGTAGAATTACTGATTGGGAGGGATGCCGTATGAAGAAAAATAACGGGATGTTATTTTTGCTTTTATTGCTGATGGCTGTTGCCTGGGGGGCTTATTACTGGTTCTATATTGTTCCTGCCCAATAGGAAACGGGAAATTAATTGAAGAATCTGCCTGGATTATGTATGATATTATCAATTGCAACATCGTATGAACCTGAATTGCTTGAAAGCATATATTATAAAAAGGCTTTTTTTCACATTCGCTTATTTAGGCTCTATCAGCGTATAGGGCATAAAGGTTTAATTTAGAAGAAAAATGGAAAAAATGGTCTTGTTATCATTCCATTACTACCGTCAAACCACTAATGAGGGATACTTATGTTAATTCGTTATAAAAAGGCATTTGAAAAGATTGCGATGGGTCTGTTGTCTTTCATGCCAAATGAAAAGGATTTAAAAAAGCTTCAGCAAACGATGAAGAATTACGAAACAGACGAGTCCTGGCAGCTATTTTTATGGAAGGAAGATGAAGACATCATCGGGCTTTTAGGTGTGAACTTCACCGATCCAAAAATGATGCAGATTCAGCATATATCCGTAAATCCATCTCATAGGCATCAGGGGATTGGCAAAAGGATGGTCAATGCCCTCCAGGAGATGTTTCCTGATTGGAAGGCATCAGCAAATGATGAAACTATAGCTTTTTTTGAAAAGTGCATGCAAGAAGGAAATACAGCAGAAGGCAGTGGATGTTAAATCACTGCCTTTTTTCTTTTTTTCTTTCGTCCAATGCCATTTTACGCTCTGCTATGACTTCACTCCGGTCTCTGGAGGAATGTCTGTTAATCAATTCCTCGTCAGTGAGGTCACTCTTAGCTCCCCATTTAAAGCCGTTTTCTTTACATTCCTCCTGGCAAAGCTTAACAACCTCCATGTCTGTTATAGGCAGATTAAAACTTATATAAGGAATCTTGTTCAGTAAATTCTTCTCTCTCTTTTTTAATATGTCCATAAGAGCCTCTGGATTCATGCCTAAACGCAAACAGCTCCGTTCATCAAGAGAAAAAATTTCTATTGATTTTCTTAATGTTCTTATCGCTCCGTCATAATTTTTGCGCCTGTAATGGTAATTTGATACAGCTAGCAGGATGAACGCGACCCAGATGGATTTTTTATTGCCCGAATCAGTCGCTTTCCAATATTCCTCCAGGATTTCATGGCACTCAAAGTAATCCCTGTCTCCGTGGAAATGGGCGAGATATTGTATATATGATCTTGGATATTTAGTCATGAAAACCCCCCCTTTAAGTAACACTAGCTTAGCATAATTTATCAGGTCAGAAAATTAGAAACTGATTTACAATTGCTTTGTTTTAAAATCGTAACACTTATAGCAAGGAGCTTTTCTCTATTGTCAGAAATAGATAAAGCCAGAAGAAAGAGAAAACGCCCGGCAAAAGCCGGGCACTGAATAGTGGGGTGCTATTTAGATAGCTGGCAGTTCTTCTTATAGCCAGGCTGCACCTACAATGATTAGCAAAATGAAAAGCACTACGATAAGAGCAAAACCAGCTCCCAGTCCGTGGCATCCATGATCTTTTTTATCTGACATGCACATTACCTCCTGATAGTAAAATAGCCTACTTTACATTTTCAGCATATGACGAATATGAGTGAAAGGTTTGGGCGATAGTCCATGATTTATCATGAATTTTAAAAATTCATATAGAAATTAGTAATGGATAACCTCATGCTAATCCACTATACTTATATAATGATGCAGTTCAATATAGGAATTTTGGTGGGAAACGATGCAATATAATGTGAAAATCGAGGCCTTCGAAGGCCCGTTGGATTTACTTCTGCACTTGATCAATCGCTTGGAGATTGATATTTACGATATACCTGTAGCGAAAATTACTGAACAATATCTCGTGTATATCCATGCAATGAAAGAATTCCAGCTGGATGTCGCAAGTGAATATCTGGTCATGGCAGCAACACTTTTGGCCATAAAAAGCAAAATGCTTCTTCCAAAGCATGAGGAAGAACTCGATGATGAATTTGAGTTTGAACAAGAGGAAGATCCGCGAAATGAACTTGTTGAAAGGCTGATCGAATACAAAAAATTCAAAGAGGCCGCAAGTGATTTAAAGTCCCTCGAACAAGAGCGCGGTCTTATGTATACGAAACCACCGAGTGATCTGACTGAATATGCGAAGGAAATTAAAACCGAAAATACAGACCTGGATATTTCTTTATACGATATGCTGGGAGCTTTTCAAAAGCTATTAAGAAGAAAGAAATTGCAGAAGCCGATGTCTACGAAAATTGCCCGGCAGGAAATATCTATTGAAAAAAGAATGGATGAAATCATCCACTTCCTGAAAGCGAGCAGCACGAGGACGAGTTTTAATGACTTGTTCCCGGATTTTGATCGTGTACACATTGTCGTTACGTTCCTGGCAATCCTTGAGTTGATAAAAAGGAAGGAAATTGATGTGCAGCAGGAACAAAACTTTGCTGAGATATTTATGACTGCCAGAAAGGAGTAAAAAGCTTGGGAATAGTGAAGTGGAAAGGTATTTTGGAAAGCCTGCTATTTGCTGCGGGAGATGAGGGATTGAGCTCCAAGCAAATAGCAGCAGTGCTAGACGTGGAAGAACTGAAGGCTAATGAGATTGTAACTGAATTGCAGTTGGATTATGAAAAGGATGTTAATCGAGGGATTACGATCGTTCAGCTTGCAGGTGTTTTTCAGCTGGCCACAAAAAAAGAACATGCCATTTATTTAAAAAAACTTGTGGAATCACCAAGTGCCGGCCATCTTTCACAGGCAGCTCTTGAAACACTGGCAATAATAGCTTATAAACAGCCAATCACAAGGGCGGAAATTGAAGAGATACGCGGCGTAAAAACAGAGAGACCGTTGCATACACTGACTTCCAGGGCGCTAATTAAAGAGGTTGGCAGGGCGGAAGGAACAGGCAGGGCTATTTTATATGGCACTACAAAGGAATTTCTTGATTATTTCGGCTTGAAAAATATCAAGGAACTTCCGCCGCTTCCTGAAAAGATTGACGAAGATGATATCCAGGATGATGCAGATCTTTTCTTTGAAAAATTCCAGGAAACGCTGGATATGGATATTTAGCTTTTGTGCACAAAGTTTAGAATTTATGATAAAATTTAAATAATTATTTATTGGAAATGCTTTTCGTTATCGAAGGCATTTTCTTTATACATATCTATTTTAATGGCTCTGTTAAAGCCCAATATTGTTTTTAACCCTGTTGATTGTAGTGGAAGGCGCGCAGACTCCTCCGAAAATGCTAACGCATTTCCATCGTGCGTGGGCAGATTCGAGGAAGCTATTCAATGTCCTGCGGGCGCAGCTGGACAGGTGAGACCCCGCAGGAGCGAAGCGACGAGGAGGCTCAGCGCCAGCCCCGCGGAAAGCGAAGCGACTGGAACGAAAATCAACAGCCTTGTTAACAGAGCAATTTTAATAGAATGAATGTCCATCAGGAGGAATAACATGCTTATTAAGCAATGTGTTGGGTATGAACTTGAAAAAGAGAAATCGAATACATCTGAGGATTTTTTCAACCGGAGTGAGGTCACCTTTGTTGAAGACGGCGAAGAAAAAACATTGCATGTATTGTATGTCAGGTATTTTGATGAATTGATAGGCAGCATCACACCATTTGAAGCAGATCCAGTGTTCAAAGCTGGAGCAAGGGAAGTTTATTTAAGAGATCTTGTGGCTATGGCCGCTTTATTGAAAAATCCCGGATATCGCCATCGTAAGAGGGTATATATTAATGTGCAAAGAGAATTCGCGGATATTTTCAATGGGCTTGATTTTAACAAGCTTCCTGAAATTGTTGAGGGCATTGAACAAAAAGGAGCTTTTGAAGTACGCTCGCCTTTAGATTATATTGTCCAGCCAGTTTAATAAAGTTTAATGAAAATCCATTGGGGGTGTTTTTTTGGGTAATACAATTGTAAAAACACAAATTGAAGAAGTCAGGGAATTTCTGGCGAAAAGCGTGCACGAGCTGGAAGCATTCCTGAATGAAACAACCCTTACCAGACTTCAGCAAGGACAGCAGGCTGGTGAGGAATATTATAAATCCATTCTCTCAAGCTTGAGGAAACTTACGGTATATTGCGAAGAAGGTCTCGATGCTTGTAAGGTCATTTTGCAGGCGGAAGCATTTTCAAAGGCTGCTGCAGAAAAAACATTATACAGGATTTATTACCAGTGCATTGAAGAATTCTTCTCTCCGAAAAGTGATGTGTGGTATGAGGATAGCAGGTCTGCATATACAGGAAAGAATGCTATAAAGTTCAGGCAGCCAGTATCTGCTGAATTAAGCGAGCTGCTGCTGGGCCTTGAGGGCAGCTTTCAGCGAATAAGAGAAGAATTGGAGTACTACGAAACAGATTACCGTACAAAGATGCTCCAATCCCGATAATCATTGGAAAAGAAACAGCTTTTTACAGCTGTTTCTTTTTTTATGCCAATTGACTAAATGTATAACCAAAAGCTTGTTGTCATATCATGCCTTGTCCTGCATAAACTTGTACAAACTGCCAAAGGAGACGAGGGTCTATCAATGAATAGGAATTGGATAATCATTTTGTTAATCACCGCCCTAATGCTATACAGTGTCCCTGATACTGCCCAGGCTTCTATTTCAGTTAGTGCCCGCAGTGCTATTTTGATAGAACAGGAATCTGGCAGGGTGTTATTTGAAAAAGAAGCACATAAAGTAAGCCGAATTGCCAGCATCACCAAAATCATGACGGCGATATTGGCGATTGAATCAGGAAAAATGAATAACATGGTCGAGGTAAGCGAAAAGGCTGTCCATGCCGAGGGATCATCGATTTATTTAAAACCTGGTGAAAAAATAAAGCTGGAGGACCTGGTTTACGGGTTGATGCTGAGATCTGGAAATGATGCAGCCGTTGCAATCGCTGAATATGTTGGAGGAAGCCTTGAAGGGTTTGTCTTTCTCATGAACGAAAAAGCTCGTGAAATCGGTATGGAAAACACTAATTTCGCAAACCCACATGGACTTGATGATCATGAAAATCATGTTTCTACAGCGTATGATATGGCCTTGCTAACCCGTTATGCAATGAACAATGAGTATTATAAAAAGATCGCTGGAACTAAAGTCCACAGAGCACCTAATCCAACAGAATCTTGGGACAGGGTATGGAAAAATAAAAATCGTCTTCTGACTGAATTATATGACCAAAGTACTGGAGGAAAAACGGGATATACAAAGCGTGCTAAAAGGACATTGGTTTCCACAGCCGAAAAAGATGGATTTGAACTGATTGCTGTCACTCTCAATGCTCCGGATGATTGGAATGATCATATTCAAATGTTTGAATCTGCTTATGCCCATTATGATATCGCGGAAATTCTGGCAAAAGGGAAAATAAAAGGCATAAAAGATCCCTACTTTAAGAATATGCTTTATCTGGATCATTCTTTTGACTATCCGCTAACCACAGAAGAAGAAGAACTTGTACGGGTAGAATATAAATTAAGGAAAGCGCCAAAGGATGGGGCAGACCAGCTTAATGAGAATCTAGCTGGAAAGGCGAATGTTTATCTGGATGAAAAGAAGATTGCCAGCTTGCCAGTCTATTATAAAATGGAAAAGGAAAAAGAAAATTCATTTTTTGATTTCTTCAAAAATATCTTTACCACGATGACGGGAATTGATTATCATGGTTAATTACATTTGGGTGATCATGACGTTAATTGGTCTTGTTTTTGCCATGGTGAACGGTACAATGGCTGAAGTAAATGAAGCGGTATTTTCCGGTGCTAAAGAAGCAGTAACATTATGTATAGGATTAATCAGTATCCTAGTCTTTTGGCTGGGCATGATGCGTATTGCTGAAGAGTCTGGCTTGCTTTCAAAGCTTTCAAGTTTATTTAAGCCGTTTGTTTCAAAATTATTCCCTGAAGTTCCTTCCAATCATCCCGCGATGGGCTATATCCTTTCAAATATGATTGCCAATATGTTTGGTCTTGGAAATGCAGCAACACCACTGGGAATTAAAGCGATGGAGGAACTTAAGGAACTGAATGGCGGGAAACAAGAGGCTAGTCGTTCGATGATCACCTTTCTCGCAATTAATACAGCGAGCATTACCCTGATTCCGACTACTGTCATTGCAATCAGAATGAACTACAATTCAGAAAATCCAACCGATATAGTAGGCCCGACGCTGGTAGCTACTGCCGTTTCCGCGGTGGCTGCAATTTTTATAGACCGTTATTTTTACTATAGAAGAAGCAAAAGGGGTAAATGAATATGGAAATCATTTCAGCTATATCGCTATGGTTCATTCCACTCTTGATAGGCTTTATCTTACTATATGGAACCTTAAAAAAAGTACCGACATATGAAAGCTTTGTAGAAGGCGGAAAAGAAGGAATCAAAATGGCCGTATCGATAATCCCATTTTTAGTCGGGATGATGGTTGCCATTTCTGTTTTCAGAGCCTCAGGTGCTCTTGACCTGATGGTTGATTTAATCAGGCCAGGACTTGCGATGATAGGGGTACCAGCTGAAATTGTCCCGCTTGCCATCATCAGGCCTATTTCCGGAACGGCAGCCCTGGGAATAACAAGTGACCTGATTGGAGTGTATGGACCGGATTCCTATATCGGCAGGCTTGCTGCTACATTGCAAGGAAGCACGGACACCACTTTTTATGTCCTAACTGTTTATTTTGGTGCTGTAGGGATCAAGAAGATGGGTGATGCATTAAAAGTAGGGTTGATGGCAGATGCTGTAGCCATTGCAACAGCTATTATTGTTGTAACCATCATGTTTTCATGAGGATACCTCTCCAGGGGGGTATCTTTTTATTATGGCTGAAGGATAGGTTATTGTTAATTTTGAAATTATCAGTCAAATTAAACAGTAGATAATTTGTTTTTTAGGGAATTGCTTACTTTGAAAACAGAACGACTTATGTCATAATTCATAAGGATGGATTAGATATTAAACTTAGGAATAGTTAATTGATATTATTAGGAGTGACCTTCATGGAAAGACTGCAAAAAGTTATTGCCCACGCTGGCATTGCATCAAGAAGAAAAGCCGAAGAACTGATTCTCGAAGGAAGGGTCAAAGTAAATGGAAGTGTTGTAAAGGAACTTGGACGTAAAGTAACCACTTCCGATAAAATTGAAGTCGATGGAGTGCAAATCGAAGGAGAAGAGCCGGTTTATTTCTTATTCTATAAGCCGCGTGGAGTCATTTCGAGCGTTCATGATGATAAAGGAAGAAAAGTGGTAACAGACTTCTTTGAAACGATTGAACAAAGGATCTACCCGGTAGGAAGGCTAGATTATGATACTTCTGGTTTACTTTTACTTACTAACGATGGAGAGTTTGCGAACATACTTATGCACCCAAGCAATGAAATCGAGAAGGTTTATGTTGCAAAGGTAAAAGGCATTCCTTCAAAAGAAAAGCTGACAAGTCTTGCAAGAGGGATTATGCTAGAGGATGGAAAGACTGCTCCAGCAAAGACCAAGTTAATAAGTGTGGATAAGAAGAAAGATTCCGCAATTGTAGAGATTACCATCCACGAGGGACGAAACAGGCAGGTAAGAAGAATGTTCGAGGCCATCGGCCACCCAGTCCTGAAGTTAAAGAGAGAAAAGTATGGTTTCCTGACACTGAATGGCTTGAGAACAGGTGAAATAAGAGAACTTACTCATCATGAAGTAAAACAGCTTCGTGTGCTTGGGTTAAAAAAATCATAAAGAGTTTCCAACATAACTGTCTGTGAAATGATATAATGGGGAATACGGTAGGAGGTTTAAAAATGAAAAAAAAGCGTCTGCTCACTCGGACCATCATTCTTGCGGTTTTGGCTGCGGCAGTAGCGTATACATTGTACGCCAATATGAACAAAGATAAGAACCAGAAAATAGAAATTGGCAAACCTGCGCCTGATTTTGTCCTTATTGATATGCAGGGCAACAAACACAGGCTTTCTGAATATAGAGGGCAAGGAGTTTTCTTGAATTTTTGGGCTACATGGTGCAAGCCTTGCGAACGGGAAATGCCTTACATTGAAAACCAGTATCAGCAATTTAAAGACCAGGGAGTCCAGGTTCTGGCAATAGATTCAAGTGAAACAGAACTGGTAGTAAACAAATTCATTGAGCGTAAAGGTCTTAATTTTCCAGTGATGATTGACAAGGATGGACAAGTCCAGGCTGCCTACGGGATAAATCCGCTGCCAATCACTTTTCTGATTGACAAAGAAGGCAATGTTGTAAAAAGCCATACAGGGGAATTAACAGAAGAAACAGTCCGTGAATTCATGGAACAGATTAAACCTTAAAGTAAGGGGAACAGGGAGTTTTTACAATGAACGATGTAAAATGTGAATGTGGCCATGTAAACCCACATGGAACCATTCTTTGTGAATCTTGCGGGAGAGTTCTTGAGGAAAAGGAAAATGAAAAGCAGTTGCTTGATATGCGTTATGAAGGAAGCGCACGCCGTTCACAAACGTATAATAAGACAGTTGTCGATAAAGTATGGAACTTCTTTTCATCGGTTAAGGTGGGGGTATCGCTAATCATCACCCTCTTGGTCGCTTCTTCACTTGGTACGATTTTTCCACAGGAAATGTATATACCTCCATTAATGCCGGCAGGGGAATATTATGAAGATAAGTATGGATGGTTAGGCAAACTTTATTATGATTTAGGATTCCATAATCTTTATAGCTCCTGGTGGTACTTGCTCTTGATCGCTGGACTGGGTACGTCACTTTTAATTGCCAGTCTGGACAGGGTAGTCCCATTGTACAGGTCGCTTACGAAACAGCGAGTTACAAGGCATGAAAGTTTTCTGAAGCGCCAGAGGATGTTCAGTGTGTCGGATGATAAATTGTCAGATGATGCTTTGGGCAAGATTAAAGACCATTTAACTACAAAGAGGTATAAAATCCGTGAAGAAAATGGAAACATTCTCGCAGAAAAGAACCGCTTCTCTAGATGGGGTCCATATGTCAACCATTTAGGGCTGATTATCTTTTTAATTGGCGGAATGCTTCGCTTCGTCCCGGGAATGTATGTTGATGAAATCCTTTGGTTGAGGGAAGGGGAAACAAAAGCGATTCCGGGCACAGAAGGACAATATTTTCTAAAGAATAATCAATTCATCTTTGAAGTCTATGATAAAGATAAAGACGACAAAGTTTTTAAGGATGCAATTAATAAAGTCGGAACAGTAGTGAAGAACTATCAAACTAATGCCACGCTGTACAAAAAAAAGGGTGACACGGTTCCAGGAGAGAAGCCAGAACTTGAAAAAGTCCGTGACCAGTCAATCCAGGTTAACAAGCCACTCAAAATTGATGGGTTTGGTCTGTACCAGGTCGATTATAAGCTTGGTGAAATGAACATGATGGCATTCAAGCTTGAAAATAAAAAAACTGGTAAACAGTTTGGTGACGTCCAAGTAGACTTATATGATCCTAAGATGAATTATGATCTGGGAAATGGTTATAAAGTTGAGGTCATGAGCTATTTTCCTGATTTTGAATTCAATGCAGAAGGCGAGCCGGCAACAAAGTCTCGTATTCCTAATAATCCAGCTTTTATCTTCAAAATGTTTTCACCTGAAAAACCTAAGGGTGAAATTAGTTTTGTTGCGATCAGAAAGACAATCGAACCGATGGGCAACAATGATTATAAGATGATATTCAATGGTGTTGAAACAAAAAATGTTACAGCACTTACAGTGCGAAAAGACCTCACTTTATGGATTATCGGTCTTGGCGGTTTAATATTCATGATCGGGGTTGTCCAGGGAGCATATTGGAACCACCGTCGATTATGGATCAGGAGGGTTAATGGCCAGATTTGGACAGCAGCCCATACAAATAAGAACTGGCACGGGTTAAAAAGGGAACTAGAAACGATATTTACCGATTCGGGTATCGGTGCCCCTGAAGACCAGCTGGCAGAAGATAAGAAAGAATAAGGAGGGGAAAAAATGGTTCATTTAAGCTCGAACTTCCTGTTTGCAGCATTTATCCTTTATTTAGTCGGTATTTTGTTTTTTGGAGGAGCCATCAAGGATAAGAGACATGCTGACAGGAAAGAAGGCCCTAATAGATGGGCGAAAATTGGAATCCTTGTAACAATCGCAGGATTTCTGTCTCAGTTGACATTCTTTATTTTAAGATGGATTGCATCTGGCCATGCACCGGTCAGCAACCTGTTTGAATTCACAACGTTCTTTGGAATGGCCTTGGTAGGGGCATTTATCGGTATTTATTTTATGTACAAAACACCACTTCTAGGTTTGTTCACTTTGCCTGTAGCGGCATTGATTATTGCATATGGAAGCATGTTCCCAAGGGATGTAACACCGTTGATTCCTGCGCTGCAAAGCTATTGGCTTCATATCCATGTAACCACGACAGCAATAGGACAAGCAATTCTTGCAATCAGTTTCGCGGCCGGTTTGATTTATCTCGTTAGAAGTGTTGATCAGACAAAGAAGAGCAAAAGCACTCTATGGCTTGAAGTTGTATTGTTTGGTTTGATCAGTACACTTGGATTCGTCTTTGTATCCAGCTACTTTGCTGCGACTGACTACGAGGCGAACTTTAACTATGTTAATAAAGAAGCTCAGCCTGCAACAGAGAAATATACGGTTCCGGCCCTTGTTGGCCCGCATCAATTTGAGCTCACAGATAAAGATCGTTTTGAGCCTTCATTTGAAACACCTGCAATCATAAACGCTAAAAAATTAAATACGGTTATTTGGTCTCTTGCTGCGGGTATAGTATTATATCTGTTGTTAAGAGCAATTTTAAGGAAGAGAATCGCTGCAGCCCTGCAGCCATGGACGAAAAATATCAATCTTGACCTTGTTGATGAAATTGGCTACCGCTCAGTCTTGATTGGTTTTCCGGTCTTCACACTTGGAGGACTGATTTTTGCGATGATTTGGGCACAAATTGCCTGGACACGTTTCTGGGGATGGGATCCAAAAGAAGTTTGGGCATTGATTACATGGCTTTTCTACGCCGCTTTTCTTCATCTCCGCCTATCAAAAGGCTGGCATGGAGAGAAGTCTGCATGGCTAGCCGTGATCGGATTTATTATCATCATGTTTAATCTGGTAGCTGTAAACTTAGTCATTGCTGGTTTGCATTCTTATGCAGGTTCATAAAATGTGTCAAAATTTTGAATGCCTTCACTGCGATATGTGAAGGCATTTTTTAAAAAATCATGGCAAGAAGACGTATGTTTATGTAAAATATTCGCAGGGAGGGATATACCTTATGGAAAAAGACGTTAAGATTTTAGTGGTGGATGATGAAGAAAGAATCAGACGTTTATTGAAGATGTATCTTGAAAGAGAGAATTATATTATAGACGAAGCGGAAGATGGTAACGAAGCATTGGCAAAATCGCTTGCCAATGATTACGATGTCATTCTTCTTGATTTAATGATGCCTGGCAAGGATGGACTTGAGGTTTGCCGTGATTTGAGGGAAAAAAAGTCCACGCCCGTGATCATGCTGACTGCAAAAGGTGAAGAAGTGAACAGGGTGCAGGGGTTTGAGGTAGGTACAGATGATTATATCGTTAAACCATTCAGCCCACGTGAAGTAGTCCTTCGTGTAAAAGCAATGCTGCGACGTTCTTCAAGCACAAGCTATCTTCAGACGGAAACAACTGCTAAAGATGTAATTGTTTTCCCTCATTTAACAATTGATAATGATGCTCATAGGGTTTCTGCTGACGGAAAAGAAGTCAGCTTGACCCCAAAGGAATATGAACTCCTTTATTTCCTGGCTAAAGCACCAGATAAGGTTTTTGACAGGGAACAACTTTTGAAGGAAGTTTGGCATTATGAATTTTTCGGTGACTTGCGTACAGTTGACACACATGTTAAAAGACTGCGTGAGAAATTAAATAAAGTATCTGAACAGGCTGCGAAAATGATCGTTACTGTCTGGGGGGTTGGCTACAAATTCGAGGTAGTCAATGAATGATGTTTTGGCGCAGTGTAGTAGGTAAGCTTTGGATTACCATCCTTCTGTTAGTTTCGTTTGTATTGTTTATTCTGACAGTCATGCTGCTGGAGTTTTTTGAAAACTATCATATAAATGAAACGCGCAAAGGACTCACCAATACTGCTGAGAAAATTGCCAAGGTTCTCGAAGACCATCCGGGCCAGGAGGAAGATTTAGGTCTTGAGATTGCATGGGAAATGGTAGATGACGATTCTCGTGTAACCGTTGTAAGAAATGAAAATACGTACTTTTATTCCCCTGGTACTGATGACGCTGCAGCCCATGTTCCAATTTCATTCTTTATGAAAGACAAGGTATTGGCTGAGGTTTTCAATAAAGACAAAACAGTTGATATTATAACATCATTGCCAGAAGTATCAAGCAAGGTGGATGCTACAAAATACTTGATGATCGGTGTCCCGCTCCATCAGAATGTAAAGGGAAATGGAGCCGTTTTCATCTATCAATCACTTGAAGTGATGGAAGAAACAACAAGGCTGACGACAAAATTTATATTGCTGGCAGCGGGAGTAGCCATCGTCCTTACGACAATTTTCGCGTTTTTCCTATCAACTCGAATTACGGCACCACTTCGTAAAATGCGTGAAGCGGCTTTTGAAGTGGCAAGAGGGAAATTCGATACGAAAGTACCAATTCTTACGCATGATGAAATCGGGGAATTAGCTACCGCATTCAATCAAATGGGCAGGCAGCTCAAGTTTAATATGAATGCCCTTAGTCAGGAAAAAGAGCAGCTGACAAGTATACTGAGCAGCATGGCAGATGGTGTAATCACCTTCAACCGAGATGGGACGATCCTGATCACCAATCCCCCGGCAGAAATGTTCCTGCGCTATTGGTATTATGAGCAGGGGCTTGGTTCAGAGAATAATGATGCCGTACCTTCAGAGGTCATGGAGCTATTCCAGCTCGCAGTAAATACGGAAAAAGAGCAGGTAGGGGAAATCTCGGCACAGGGACGTACCTGGGTTATCATCGTCAGCCCGCTATATAATAAACGCTTTATCCGTGGTGCGGTGGCTGTTGTCAGGGATATGACCGAAGAGCGGAAGTTGGATAAACTTAGGGAAGACTTCATCGCAAATGTTTCACATGAACTCAGAACACCGATTTCGATGATGCAGGGTTACAGTGAAGCGATTGTCGATGATATCGCCCAGACGGATGAAGAAAAGAAGGAAATGGCCAAAGTCATATATGATGAATCTCTTAGGATGGGCAGGCTCGTGAATGAGCTGCTGGACTTGGCTCGCATGGAGGCAGGACATATTCTCCTATCTGTGGAATCGATTGAAATTGGACCATATGTTAACCGGGTAATCCGAAAGTTCCATGGTCTCGCAAAGGAAAAGGGGATTGATTTATCGGTCCAGCTCGATACAGATGAGTCAAACTTCCGCTTCGATCCTGACCGAATTGAACAGGTCTTGACTAACTTGATTGATAATGCCATCAGGCATGTACCAGATTCAGCTTCTATTCTGATCAGCGGCCGGACCGATGATCGCGGTTTATATATTGAAGTAAGTGACCAGGGTCCCGGAGTTCCGGAAGAAGATTTACCATTCCTGTTTGAAAGATTCTATAAGGCTGATAAATCAAGGACACGTGGCATATCTGGCACTGGTCTTGGCCTTGCGATTGCCAAGAATATTATCGAAGCTCATCGGGGAAATATCTCGGTAAAAAGCAAACTTGGACATGGAACGACATTTTCCTTTTTTATCCCTCGAAATATTGAATAAATTAGGAGTACTTGCCGACTTTTCTTGATTCACGGGGAACATTTTTCTTTGAAATATTTCATTGTTATGGTCCATTCCTGTGATAGGGATGGGCCATTTAACATTTTTACCTCCGGAGGAGCGCATAGCTAGGAGGAGGCACTTTGCTGCTCACGGAAAACGAAGCGCCTTAGAGAAATCAACAGAAAAATTTAAATGGTAGTGGTCCATGATTGATTAAAATATTAGTCCTTCGATAAATTCTTGCCCCATGACGGATTATAATAAAAAGTCCTTCGAAAAAATCTTTTCTCTCAATGTTTGTTGTTTTCAGTTACGAAAAATCCTTTCATTTCCAATCTAAAAATAATATAGTTATTATGAAACTTTCTTTACTTACATAACGACTAATCTTATGAATACGGAGGCGAGGCGACCAATGAACTCCGTTTTTGATGAATTATATAATAAATATCATCATGACGTTTTTCAATTTCTATTTTATATGGTAAAAAGCAAGGAGCAGGCTGAAGACCTTGTCCAAGAAGTGTATATCCGTGTTTTGAAGGCTTATGACCGATTTGAAGGCAAAAGCAGTGAAAAAACGTGGTTGTTTTCAATCGCGAAAAATGTAGCGATTGACCATTTTCGCAAGCAAAAGGGCTGGAAACAGCGCTTGCTCGAATCGTTCGATATGTCTGCACGACAAGTTAAGGATGATCAGCCGCTTCCTGAGGAACTTGCGCTTCAAAGCGAAGAAATCCAGATGATGTACAAGTGCCTTGATCAATGTACGGTTGACCAGCGAATGGTCATTATCATGCGGTATATTCATGACTTAACGATTACGGAAACAGCTGATGCGTTAGCCTGGACCGAAAGCAAGGTTAAAACGACACAGCACCGCGCTTTAAAAACGTTGAAAAAACTGATGGAAGAAATGATCGAAAAGGAAGGGATGACTAGTGAAAAAGTCACAGTTAAGCGATAAGCAGCTAGAAGAAATCCTCGGCCAGATGCCTAAGATAAAAGATCATCGCGACCCTCGTGACATCTACCAAAACATTGCCCATAGAGTTGAGAAAAGAAGGATGCCGGCCTGGGTTATTCCTAGTGCCGCCATGGCAGCAGTGCTTTTCCTTGCATTCATTCTTTCACCCGGGTTGATGGATTGGAACCAATCCGCAGATAAAAGTATCGACAGCAAGTCATCTCCTGAGTCGAATATGGCGATGGATATGGATACGGCCACTAAAGAAAGTTCCGCGAAAAATACAGCAGATCAGGCAGACCAAAATATTAAGATGGACACTTCAACAGAGGACGAGGATAAAGGAAATGAGTTTACTGCTAAAGTAGCTGAAAATCCATATGCCGGCCTGAATGCATTGTATAAGGAAGAGCTTGAAGGTCAAGAAAGTGAAGTCATTACCTATGCAATTCCTGATCAAAACGGACAGATACTTGTTCCAATCACGACGACCGTCCCAAAAGAGGAGGGCAAACCTTGGATTGACAGCTTCACTGAGACAATGCCAAAGCTCAAGGAAGAAGAGTGGGGGTTAAGTGAATTTTATCCAGTGGATGCAACCTTCAATTATAATGAAACTTCAAAAACCTTGAATATGGATGTAAAGGCTGACCATCCTTATAAGAATGGTAGTGTTTCCAGCACGCTTTTGCTTGATGCCATGTCCCAGAATTTATCTGGCAAGGGAATCGATAAGCTGACCTTTACGACAGAGCAAAAACCCGGAATGGATTTAGGAAATTATGGAATGTTGGATGAAGGACCTATAACTCCTGCAGCAAATGAGATGCGTGCATATATGTTCTACCAGCAGGATGACAATACACAGCCGTTCCTCGTTCCAACTAAAGAGCAATTTGACACTATCATGCTGGCATTTGAACAAATGCAGGGGAATATTGAAGAGCTGCAGCTAACGGCTTCATTGCCTAAAGATTTTTCACCTGCAAAAATAGAACCGGAAGATGATCAAACTGAACTCAAAATCATTTTAGATAATAAGATGGCTTTGGATAATGAGTTTCTGCCAAACCTTGAGGCTATCCTGATGACTGCAAAAGAATTTGGATACCAATCTGTGAAATTTGAAAATGCTGGCACAGAGCAGATTGGTCCGTTTATATTGAATGATCCAATACCCGTACCAGTAGCTCCTAATAAAAAAGTGCTTGAATAAAAAGAAAGGCTGGCCAGCCTTTCTTTTTTTTATGGATTTTTTGTGAATTCTCCCTTTCATCTCAAATTAAAAATCGGCTGCTGGATTTTTAAGATTTTAATTTGTTTAAGGAACCTTTCGAAAATAAATATGATCTCGTTTTCTAAACGTTTTTTCTTACTGGTGAATTCAATTTCACCCTTGCTGCTAAGTTTCCTAATGGGATTGAATCACAAGTTTTCAAAAACTTCGCTTGCAAATTTTCCTTCTTTTGCATAAAAAAGCATATTATCACCAAATATAACAAATGTGCTTTTTTAGCTGCTGCTTTTCCATCGATAGGAGTTCTTTTTTCATACAGCCTGTCATAGTGATGGAAAGGGAGTACAAATGTTAAGGAGGAAGAAAATGCAGGATTTCATAAAGCGTTTACTCATTGCTGGGTTGATGGCACTCTGTGTCAGCTTGCTATTTCTCGGCGGAAAGCACTCACAGGCAGAAATGCTCGATATACCGGAATTGACTTCAGATTGGATTTGGCCAGCAAAAGGCGTGGTAACAGACGTATATGGCACCCGCCATGGTCACCATAAAGGAATTGATATTGCTGCGGAATTTAAGGAACCTATACATACAGTGGCGGATGGTGTGGTAACGAAGTCTTACTATTCGGGAACATATGGACATGTTGTTTTTATCAAGCATGAGAATAATTTAGAGACAGTTTATGCTCATTTGTATAAAAGGAAGGTTATTGAAGGACAAACTGTAAAACAGGGAGATATTATTGGGGAGATGGGTAATACAGGTGATTCTTCGGGCGTGCATCTCCACTTTGAAATCCATAAGGAAAAGTGGACATACGAGAAAGAAAATGCTGTCAATCCAGTCATCGCCCTTGGTGATGCAACGATTGGACAGCCGGTGATAGCCCTTGAAAAACAGCAGGCATACTCTCTGGAAACAATTGCGAAGCTTCGAATGGCTGATGATACCCAAATAGGCAGCTCAGGAAATCAGGAAAGCCAGGAAATAGTAAAAGCTCCAATACCAGAAAAAGAGGAAACATTGAAGCATATGGTTCAAAAAGGGGAATCTTTATGGTCAATAGCAATAAAGTACAAGACTTCGGTGGATTCTTTAGCTCAGAAAAATAATATAAAAGATTCCAAAATTGTCGTGGGTGACATTCTTGTAATTGATGCTGCTGAACAGGATCGTTATATCGTGTTGGCTGGAGATTCGCTGAATTCGATTGCCGAAAAGACCAAAACATCCGTTGGAGAACTCAAAGCTTTGAATCACTTAACTACAGACGTAATTCAGCCTCAGCAAATATTGATCACCAGATAGTTCTTGCTTGTCCCCTTTAATTGGTGAAAGTATAATAGGGAAAATGATTTTATTAGGGGATGGAATGAAATGCTGACAGATTACCATAACCATTTGGAAAGAGGAACCTTGACTCTGGATTATTTAAAACAGTTTATCGTTGCTGCGGAAAACCAGGGAATTAGACATTTCGGTATTTCAGAGCATGCCTATCACTTTTATCAGACTTCCGATATTCTACGGAACAGCTGGGTGGATGAACGGCGATTTTATGATATGGACGATTATGTTCAGCTTTTTAAAGATGCTTGGACAAATAATATTGACGTGAAGATGTCGATAGAGATGGATTATACGCCGGGTAAGCTTAAGGAAATGGAAAAGTTCATTAAAAGCTATGACTTCGATTATGTTATTGGTTCAATTCACTGGATAGGCGACTTCGGAATCGATCTTGCCGAATACAGGCGGGAATGGGATAAAAGGGACATCAATGAGGTATATAAATTATATTTTGACCAGGTTGTAACCCTTGCAGAGTCAAATCTTTTTGATATTATCGGGCATATCGACCTTGTGAAAATCTTTAAATATGTACCGTCTGATGAAAATTTCCTGCTTGAGCAATATGATAGGGCAACAACAGCTCTGGCGCAATCCAAAACATGTGTTGAAATCAGCACGGCAGGCTTAAGGAAGCCAACACAGACTTTATATCCTGATAAAAGGCTCCTTCAAATGTGCCATAATAAAAAAATCCCTATCGTGCTATCCTCTGATGCCCATGTGCCAGAACATGTCGGTGCTGATTATGATCAGGCACTGAAGCTTGCTAAAGAAGTAGGATACAATGAGATCATGACATTTAGCAAAGGTGAACGAAAAGCTTATCCATTAGGTTAGAAAATATTAGCAATAATACAGGAGCTTGTCGACAAAAATACAGGTCACAGATCATTTATTGAAACCCTGTTGATTGGAGTGGAAGGCGCGAAGACTGCTCCGAAAATGCTAACGCATTTCCATCGTGCGTGGGCAGGTTCGAGGAAGCTATTCAATGTCCTGCGGTCTCAGCACCAGTCCCTAGAAGAATTTGCTTATGAAAAAGCCGGCAGTTGGGCTTTTTC
>NZ_JBAVFI010000392.1:0-2874 GCF_049588175.1 Mesobacillus sp. | reverse complement strand
CAAGCGACTCGAGGGGCTAGGCGCTGAAGCTGGACATACTAAGAGTTAAATTAATGCTTTCTATATTAAACTTTGGAGAAGGAAGCAAGACCTTCCCCTACTTAATTACTTCTGCATGCCCAGGGCGGCTAATAATTGCTGGATTTGGCCTTCTTGTTCTTCTAAGAACGTATTAAAATCAGCACTGTTTTTATAGTCGAAATCCCATCCCTGAGTCTCTACTTCCTTCTTCCATTCAGGAGAGTCAACAAGCTGCTTGATTGATTTATCCCAATAAGCTTTTGCTTCTTTTGACATTTTTTCTGGACCGAAAACACCGCGCCAAATAGTAAACTCAGCATCGACACCCTGTTCTTTTGCGGTAGGAATATCTTTAAAATCACCAGATAGACGCTCAGCTGAAGTAACAGCCAACACTCTTACCTTGCCAGCCTTTAAAAATTCTTTAACACTGGAGGCATCTGTGCCAATTACATCTGCGTTACCACCAAGCAATGCAGTAATCGCTTCTCCACCGCCATCATAAGAAACATATTTAACTTTTGTTGGATCAACTCCATATTTAAAAGCGGGAAGAATGGAAATCAAGTGGTCCATAGAACCTGGAGCAGAGCCACCGGCAAATGTAAGTTTACTAGGGTCTTTTTTTACCTCTTCCAGAACAGACTTTAAGTCCGTAAATTTCGAATCCTCTTTTACAACAATGGCACCATAATCCTTTGTCAGCTGAGCCAAAGGTGTTGTATTTTTAACACCGTACGGGCTGTTTCCTTCTTTTTTCAAATTGTTGATGATGATCGGAGGCGAATTGACAAAGAGCATATCGTTATTTTCCGCTTGCGCAGTAGCATATTCAGCCATAAACACAGCACCGCCTCCACCCGGCTTGTTTTCAACTGTTAAAGGCTGCTCTACAATCTTTGTTTCACTTAATACCTTTGTAAATGAACGGGCTGTTAAATCCCATCCCCCTCCTGCTCCCGATGGTGCCACAACGCTAATTGCTTTTGTAGGATAGCCTGAACTTTCTTCCTTACCTTCAGAGCTAGATGTCCCTTCACTGCTGCAAGCACCAAGGCTAATTGCCAGTGCTCCTGCACACATTACTGCTGAAAATTTCTTCATAAAAACCATTTCAATTCCTCCTTGTAAGCGTTTTCTTAATTTTACAAAGTTTTTGAATTTTTAACAGATTATCCATTTAAACAGCATTAAAAACTTATTAAACCTTTTGTTCATTTTGTTCACAGAAAGGAAATAAAAAGAATAGGAGATGATATCCGGGGACATATGTCATGCAGCAAGATTCTAAAAATACTAAAAACTTTCAATTGACTTGTAGCTTTCAAAAATATATAGTGAGTTTTATTCTACCTACTTAAGAGAAATGCTTGAGGGTCTTATAAGAGAAGGTATTTTCTTAGATTGTCAGCTTTTGTAACCCCCTCGAGATTAATACAACTAGAACAGGAGCAATTTAAATGCAGCAAAAAATATCGTTTTCTACCTATGGAGTCATTGGAACCATGCTATTCGGAATGTACTTTGGTGCGGGGAATTTGATTTTTCCAATCCAGCTGGGGCAACTTGCCGGAACAAACTTTTGGCAAGCATTAATTGGCTTTTTAGTAACAGCCATCGGCTTGCCATTTTTGGGAATTTTAGCGATTGGTCTTTCAGGAAGTAATGGCCTTCGTGATTTAGCCAGCAGGGTTCATCCGCTCTTTGGTGTGGTTTTTGCTATGGCTCTTTATTTAACGATTGGTCCCTTTTTCGCGATTCCACGGACAGCTACCGTCCCTTTTGTAGTCGGCTTTGAACCCTACATTAATCCGGGACAGGCAAGCTTATGGCTCGGAATCTTCAGCTTCGTTTTCTTTGCCATTGTTTACTTTTTTTCACTTCATCCCGCAAAGGTAATGGACTACATCGGAAAATATTTAACACCGGCTTTTCTTGTCTTTTTATTTGTATTAATTTTAACTTCCATCTTCAAGCCAATGGGGAACTTTGGAGAACCTTCCGGAGACTATATTAATTTAGCTTTTATTACAGGTTTCAAAGAGGGTTATAATACAATGGATGCCCTCGCATCACTAGCATTTGGAATTGTTGTCATCAATGCTATAAAGGGACAGGGAATCACGAAAACGAAGGATATAGCGAATGCCACCTTGAAATCTGGTATTTTTGCGATGGCTTTAATGATGCTGATTTATGGACTAATTACGTATATGGGTGCATCAAGTATAAACGCTATAGGTACCTTCGATAATGGCGGACAGATTTTTGCAGCTGTTGCTCAGCACTATTTTGGATCTTTCGGAGCAATCTTACTTGCAATCATCATTGTTCTTGCCTGCCTTAAAACAAGTATTGGACTTATTACTGCGTGCAGTGAATTTTTCCATAATCTATTTCCTAAAGTCAGTTACAAAAAATTTGTACTGGTACTGTGTATCGTTTCATTTACAATCGCAAACTTCGGATTAAATAATATCATCCAATTTGCGGTGCCGGTATTAATGTTCTTGTATCCTTTAGCAATTGTCCTTATCCTGTTAACTTTATTCTCGCCATTATTCGGCCATAAACAAAGCGTTTACGCAGCTTCCATGCTGCTGACATTCTTTGTAAGCTTTTTTGATGGCTATAGCGCATTAGCCGCAAGCTTACCAAATATGACATTCTCATTTTTCAATTCTGTTAAAGCATTCTACATGGATTACCTGCCACTTTACGAAATTGGTCTCGGCTGGATCATTCCAGCTTTAATTGGGGCGATCATCGGCTTTGTTTGGCACAAGAGCAATTTGAATGTGAGAAAATATCAAAAAGAACTGTAGGGTTTCCTGCAGTTCTTTTTGATAGCAA
>NZ_JBAVFI010000391.1:0-4583 GCF_049588175.1 Mesobacillus sp. | reverse complement strand
TGATTGGGCCGAGCGGCGCTGGTAAAACGACTCTGCTGAATATATTAGCGTCTATTTTGGTTCCGGATCGGGGTACGGTCAATATTGATGGCCGGCCTTTATCAGAGTTTGAAGACCAAAAGAAAAGAGCGAAAAAAATTGGCATTATTCGTCAGCAGTTTGATCTGGTTGGTGAGCTTCCGGTAATCCATAATGTATTGGCCGGACGTCTTGGGGATTGGGGAATTGTAAAGTCGCTCCTCTCCCTTCTTATTCCTCAGGAAAAGGAGTATGCAGTCAGTGCATTGGAGCGTGTAGGTCTTGCGGAAAAATTGTATGAACGAACTTCTACACTTTCCGGAGGTGAACAGCAGAGAGTAGCCCTGGCCCGCCTCCTCGTCCAAAAGCCAGAAATCATTCTTGCGGATGAACCTGTAGCTTCACTTGACCCAGCCCGTGCTGAAGATATCCTTGAGCTTTTAGTTAAAATTGCACTTGAGGAAAAACAAACACTGATCGCCAGTTTGCATTCAGTAGAATACGCAAAAAAATATTTTGATCGACTGATTGCCTTGAAGAATGGCGAGATTTTCTTTGACCTCCCCGCTGCTTTAGTTTCTGATGATCATATCGCAAGCTTGTACAAATTGAAGGAGCTTTCATAATATGGAGAAAAGCTGGTTATCATTCGATCTCCATAAGCGTAAAATTCTCTCTCTTACCCTGTTTCTGTTTTTTTTCTGGAGTTTGTTTTCAGTGGAGTGGAGTATAGATTTAATTCATAGCGGAGGGCTGGAAACAGCGGGACAAATTATTAAAGCACTCTTTCAACCCGAGTTATCAAGTGATATATTACTGCTGGCGATTGAATCTAGCTGGACCACCTTGTCATACGCAGCCGCAGGCATGAGCTTAGCATTGATCATTGCGTTTTTGTATGGCATACCCGCTTCAGGAGTTTTGAATAGGAAAGCAAAGACTAAAAAGGTTATGAAAGCTTTTTTTAGAGGGCAATTAGGATTTATGAGAGCCATACATGAGCTAGTCTGGGCGTGGCTTTTTGTCGCCTCAATCGGCCTTTCACCATTTGCGGCAATTTTTGCTTTGGCCATACCTTATGGCGGTATCCTTGGCAGGATTTTTGCGGAAATGCTGGAAGATGTCCCTCCAGAACCAATTAAAGCACTCGAGGCAGCAGGTGCATCGCGCTTTCAAATCCTATGGTATGGATATCTGCCGATGGTTAGGGCGAGTATAACAAGCTATTCCATGTACAGGTTTGAATGTGCTGTTCGTTCATCTGCTATCATGAGTTTTGTTGGCATCGGCGGTCTCGGGTACCAGATTCAGCTAAGTTTAGATGACCTGCACTACAATGAAGTTTGGACCTTCATGTTCTTTTTAATTTTCCTAGTCATCATCATTGATGCCTGGAGCAATCAATTAAGAAAGAGGCTGGTACAATGAGGGTTCGGAAAAAACAAAAAATCACCTTTGTTACTGCCTCTGTATATGCATTGCTGCTTCTTGGTGCAGTTTCTTGGTTTTCAATTTTTAACTTGGAGAAAGCTAGTCTTTCTGCTCTTTTTTCCGAAAAAAATCTATCCTATTCAACTAAGTTTTTTAAAGGACTTTTTGGGATTGGAGAAGAAAAACCTGCATTTTTCAACCAGGACAGCTGGAAGACTGTGATTGCTCTTACTTTCGATACTTTGAAAATGAGTGTAATGGCTACCGGCTTTGCGACAATTGCTGCACTGCTAACAGTGGTCCCAGCAGCAAGAAATGTAGCAGATGGTTCGATTACCCTTGCGAAAAAATGGCATGGCTTGATTTCTTTTGGCATCATTCGCAGTATTTATATTTTTTCACGTGCTGTACCTGAGCTTGTCTGGGCCATGATGATCATCTTTATTTTTAAGCCAGGAATATTGCCAGGGGCGATTGCTCTTGCTCTTCATAATTTTGGCATCCTCGGTAAGCTTTGTGCCGAAGTGATTGAGGACCTCGATTCACGGCCAGTCCGGAACTTGGCCTCGAGTGGCGCTGGACGAGTGCAAATTTTGCTTTATGGTGTTTTGCCTGCCGCGCTTCCCCGCTTTTTGACATATATCTTGTACCGCTGGGAAGTGATTATGCGTACAACGATTGTTGTGGGTTTTGTTGGTGCCGGCGGGCTTGGACAGCAATTCAAGCTAAGCATGAGTTTTTTCCATTACACCGATCTGACTTTAATATTGTTTTGTTATTTAATTCTTGTTTTCGCTGCAGATTATATCTCTGAAAAAGCACGATTCTTCATAAAGTAAACGAAATCCGGCCAATCCACATGGCCGGATTTTTTCAGCTTTAAATTTTATAGTATATCGATCTTCTCCAAACCATTTTCCAGAAAGTATTTTTCATAACGTGCCTTCAGCTGAAAGAGTCTATTGATTTTTTCCTCGATCGGTGCATCGATATTGATTTCGCGCTTCAGATCAATCGTTGCCAGCTTATGAGTCAATTGATCCCAGAAGACATCTTCCTCGTACTCATCAATAATTGCTTCCACTGTTTCCTTCAAGGCTTCTGAAAGATAGTAATATTCTTCTGCTTTATCATAGTAAATTTGGTCACTTGCTTCAAAATCGTCGGCTAATGAAAAAATGTATTGTTCAAGTTTTTCTGCCCTGCTGACCAGTGTATGGTCGGCTTCTGTGAGTCCGATTGGCCAATTGCCGAGCTGCAGCAATTTTACAAGGGTCAAATATTGTTCTTTTGAAAGCTCTATCCTCATTTTAACCTCCTCCTTAATCTGCTTGTTTCATGTATATGACAGAACGGGACAGGATTTTCCTAAACTAAAATAAAAACGGCAAACCATGTTTTAATGGTTTGCCGGGTAATCATTTATTTCAATTTCCAATTCGAATTGCTTCCCCAATTAGCTGAATATCTTTATATATTTCAATTTTCAGCTTCTCATCCTCACATTGTGAGTACTCATCAAACAAACGCCCTAGTTCTTTTATAAATATTAGATGCTCTTCGACTGCAACCATATAGAGACCCCTTTACACAGAAGATGACCAGTGGCAATATGCTGTTAATTCTATTTTCTGTTGACCAGAATATTTACCCGTTAAAAAAAAATTAAAACTTGTATCTTTTTAATAAGTTTATTGTCCGCCTGGACATCTTATGACAACATTGCGAGTTTTGTTTATATGTATGATCTTTGTGGGAAGTAATAAGGAAGTACATACATTATCAGGGGGAATAGGAATGTGGGTTCAAAAACCATTTTTTAAATATGCAGCAGGAATCATTTTAGTTCTTCTCATCATCTTTTTATTTGGAAAGATTGATTATTTTGTCTGGCCGCTGAAAAATTTCATCATAGCCATCTTCTTTCCGGTTCTTATTTCTGGATTAATCTATTACATTTTGCGAAAGCCTGTACGCTGGCTAGAGCAATACATGCCAAAAGTGCTTAGTATTTTTATTGTCTTTGCTATATTTATTGGGATTTTCTCGACATTTTTCTATTTCGCTGGATCGCTTGTTGGTGAGCAGGTCAGCAATATCACTGAAAACTTCCCTCAAAGAATAGATGAAGTCACAAAGGAATCTGAAAAAGTAATGAAAGAAAATAAGTTTGAAATGGTAGATGCAAATGAGGTAAAACAAAAAGCACTCACTTATTTAAGTAAAGTATCAAATAATCTTGGTGAAAATGTCATGTCGATTATTTCATTACTCACCAGTGTAGCGACTGTTTTAGTCGTAGTTCCTTTCCTTGTATTTTTCTTTTTGAAGGATGAGGAAAAATTAAGGCCATATATTATAAAACTGATTCCGAATGAGCATGAACAGGAAGGCAATAAAATTCTTAAGGATATTGATAAAACACTTTTCACTTATGTAACCGGACAGTTTATCATCGCGCTAGTTGATGGAACACTAATGTACATTGGATATAAAATAATCGGGTTAGACTACGCCCTGCTCCTTGCGATTTTCACGATGTTTTTAACTGTTGTTCCATTCCTTGGTCCAATCATTGGTGTGTTGCCTGCTCTGTTTGTAGCACTGGCAACAAGTCCGATGATGATGTTCAAGGTACTGGTAGTACTACTTGTGGTGCAGCAGCTCGAAGGCAATTTTGTTACCCCGCAGGTAATGGGTAAAAAGTTAAATATCCATCCAATTACGGTTATCCTCTTATTGATTGCGGCAGGATCAATCTATGGATTCATAGGCATACTGATCGCCATCCCGCTATATTCAGTCATTAAGATTATCATTAAGGATGTATGGAAATTTTACAGGCTTCGCCAAAAGAGGAATTTTATCAATCCAGAAGTTTGATGAATGAGGTGCAAACCTTAAAAAAAAGCAGAAAGCATCGGTCTTAAGCCGATGCTTTCTGCTTTTTTATTGAACTGGACCGTTCCCTCCTGGGTCTATAAAAGAGGATTCATTTCTTGCCAGGTCTTGTTCAATCCGGTGGTTTTCTGTATCTAATTTAGGGTCACCCATCCCCTTCTTTTTATCAAAATAAATAACAATCGGCACTAATACAATCAACGGAGAAATAAGGATTATCCAGAGCATATATA
>NZ_JBAVFI010000390.1:0-1703 GCF_049588175.1 Mesobacillus sp. | reverse complement strand
GAGCAACATAAATTCATCCAAGTTAGAAGACACAAATTCTGCATCCACATGCTTCCAAATTTCATTCAAGACCTGATGATACTCTGGCGGCAGATCCTCAATGAAGGGGAATAAATAAACTGCCGCTTTCTCATATTGCCCTTCTCTCATCAATCCTTCAATAAAAGTTCGAGCATCTGATACCCATTTATATGGATTAATTTTTGCATAGGATAAGACTAGAATCCAATTTTCGAGGGGTATGTACTTCAAGGCCAATTCTGTTTGTCTCTTAACAGACTCAGAAGTATGATTCCTTTTGTCATCCATCCAAACCAGCAGCCCTTCAGCATACCGTTCTTCGCTATTTAATAAACTTTCCAGCATTTGAAAATGTTCGGTGTTTTTCCGATTCGTAAAGCAATGGAACTCTGCAAATAAGGGGTCCTTCTTTTGGATTGCCGATAAAGACGAGGTAGAGTAGAAACTTGAATATGAGCTGTATTCCCGGGAATGGAGGAGATCATTAAGCTTTTCCATGGAAGGAGATAAGTCGGACAAAAAATGAATCGATTGAAAGGCTTTGAAAAAACTGCCGTTTCTTCTGTAGTGGAAAAAGATATTTTCGATTTGTTTGGTGAGCTGTTCTGGTGAGAAAAACGAGTCGAGTGCTGCAGCAATACATGGTATTTCAAGGAGGGAATAATCGCGCTGGAGATGATTGAAGAGCTTGTTTTTCGCTGGTATTGTTAAAGCTGTGGCGGGAAGTAGTACAGGCAGAAGCGGGTGCTTTTTATCTAAGACTATCCCTTCATTCAGCACTTTATCAATAAAAGAATCTTTTTCAACCTTTTCGAGTTGTTCCCCATATATTAGGGCATTTTTGTAGAAAATCAGATAGTATGTTCCGTTTAATTCAGTTTGGACCTCGGCAACCATGAATCTGGCGAAGATTGCTGTCCGCACCACTTCTCCATTTACCATAACCCTATTAGATTTGAACGATATTTTTGTCGGCATTGTTAGATCACTATTCATGAACATTCGGCCTCCTAATGAATCGTATCTTTAGTTCTATAGTTTAATTATACGTTACCCTTATTTAAAAAGCGACCTCGCCTATTCGTTACTCGAAGCGCGGGGACGTACCCTTTGCTTCTGAAGACAGATTGACGGTTCTGCCGTCTCACGATTTTACATATTTTTACTGATCCTAAGACAATAGACCGTCCCTTTGTCCCAAAGTGAGTGAAAGTTACTAGCACCTTTACGTATTCATATCCCGCCCTGTGAAGATACCCGATCAATGATAAGCAGGACTGTCTTCATCAGAAGGCGGAAACTTGCCAGCAACACCCTCCACCGCCCGTCGGTTTGCCTTCATTTCGATCCAATCTATTAAATTCTCTTCGCAGTCTTCTAAGCAGCCAAGCACCTCTTCCTCATCATCCTCCCCCAAAAAAAGGTTCTATGTATTTATGTAAAAAAAAACGATTCAGGAAACTTAATGACCGCACTTGCCTTATTGTTATTAATAAAAATGGAAGCACAAGGTACGTCCACATGCACCAACAAAAGAAATGGAAGCACAAGGTACGTCCCCATGCTTCCAGCAATTACATTATTTCGATATATCCTTCTGTTCCATGGACGCGGATTCGTTGTCTGTCTTTTATTAGTTTGGTTGCATGATCGACTCCGACTACTGCTGGTAAGCCGTATTC
>NZ_JBAVFI010000389.1:0-7316 GCF_049588175.1 Mesobacillus sp. | reverse complement strand
TGATAGGTCAGAGGTGGAAGCGCGGTGACGTGTGGAGCTGACTGATACTAATCGTTCGAGGACTTAACCAAAATAGATTACTCGTTCTTCTTTTTTCTTCTTACACATTATCTAGTTTTGAGGGAATGAAAATTTTCTCTTGCAAAAAATAATTAAAGATGATACAATAGTTATTGTCTTTAAAAAATAGTCTGGTGGCGATGGCGAGAAGGTCACACCCGTTCCCATACCGAACACGGAAGTTAAGCTTCTCAGCGCCGATGGTAGTTGGGGGTTTCCCCCTGTGAGAGTAGGACGCCGCCGGGCTGTTTTAAAAAATTACATGGATTAATTATTATTATCGACGCGGGGTGGAGCAGCCCGGTAGCTCGTCGGGCTCATAACCCGAAGGTCGCAGGTTCAAATCCTGCCCCCGCAATAATCCATCTTTTCTTTTACATAATGGTCCCGTGGTGTAGCGGTTAACATGCCTGCCTGTCACGCAGGAGATCGCCGGTTCGATCCCGGTCGGGACCGCCATTTTCCTAGATTACTAGAATTCAAAACGAAACGCTGTTTCGTTTTTTTTATTGCCCAAAATGGAAAAATGTCTGCTTTTTTTGCCCGTACTACTTAAATCGTGTACACTACATATAGTATAGTCATCCTTAGGAGACATCCTAAGGATTTTTTATTAGAGATTGTTTCGCAACATGAGAATAGACCTTACTATAAGATTGAAGTGTTAATACTTATATAAATTGGAAAATAGCAAGGGTGATAGTATATGGCCACTTATGAATTTAATTCGGAGCTGCCTGAGCAAACAAAGAAGTTTGCCAAAAGGCTTGCTGGTGTACTTAAAGCTGGAGATGTTATAGCACTTGAAGGGGATTTAGGTGCTGGCAAGACGACTTTTACTAAAGGGCTTGCAGAAGGTTTGGGTATCACTCGGAATGTGAACAGCCCGACTTTCACGATTATTAAAGAGTATCAGGGAAGGCTCCCTCTTTATCATATGGATGTGTATCGGGTGGAGGATGCGTTTGAAGACCTTGGTTTTGAAGAATACTTTGAAGGTAATGGTGTGACGGTGGTTGAATGGGCTCATTTGATTGAGGCTCAGCTGCCTGAAGAGCTGCTGCTGATCCAGCTCTACTTGGACGAAAATGGTGCCAGGAGAATAGTTGCTGAGCCGAAGGGCGAGCGGTATGAAGAATTGTGTAAGGAGATTTTTTAAATGAAGGTATTATCGATTGATACGTCCAATTATGTTCTTGGGATTGGCCTCTTGGATGGGGAAACTGTAATGGGCGAGTACATTTCAAATATTAAGAAGAACCATTCTGTTAGGGTGATGCCTGCAATCCAGACATTGATGAATGAATGCAGCATTAAGCCAGGAGATTTATCTAAGATTGTTGTTGCAGAGGGCCCTGGTTCCTATACAGGGGTGCGCATAGGAGTGACGATTGCCAAGACGCTTGCATGGACGTTGAATATTCCTATGTCAGGCGTTTCAAGCCTTGAGGTAGCTGCTGCTTCGGCAGGACGATATTTTGATGGATATGTCTCACCTTTCTTTGATGCGAGGAGAGGTCAGATTTATACAGGTTTATATAAGTATAATGATCAGGTTATCCAAACGGCAAAAGAGGACCAGCTAGTGATGTCAGCTGATTGGGTCCGAACGCTTAATGAAATGGACAGCAGGATTTTGTTTACAAGTAACGATTTGCATTTACATGAAAATGTGATTAAAGCTGAGCTTGGTGACAAGGCAGTTTTTGCAGCAATCACTGAGCTGAATCCGCGGCCAGCAGAACTAGCGTTATTAGGAAGGGATAAAGAGAGTGTTGATCTTCATTCATTTGTCCCTAACTATATTCGCATGGCAGAAGCAGAAGCTAATTGGCTGAAATCACAAGAGAATAATAAATAAGTGGGAAGATGCAATGAATAATACGATTACTTTCCGTAAGATGACTATTGAGGATCTTGATGATGTAATAGAGGTAGAGGTTAATTCTTTTGCCACGCCATGGAGCAGGGAAGCTTTTTACAATGAATTGACGAAGAATCAATTTGCCCACTATCTAGTTGCAGAGGTTGACGATAAGGTAGTTGGCTATTGTGGCGTGTGGATCATTGTAGATGAAGCACATATCACAAACATAGCACTCTTGCCGGATTACCGAGGATTGAAGCTTGGCGAGGCGCTTATGGGCAGGATTGTGGAGATTGCGCGCGAAGTCGGAGCTATAAGGATCACTTTAGAGGTCAGAGTGAGCAATGAAAGAGCACAGAATCTATACCGTAAGTTTGGATTTGAAGAAGGTGCTTTAAGAAAGCAATATTATACAGACAATATGGAAGATGCTTTAGTAATGTGGGTGAATTTATAATGGGAAAAGATCTATTAATAATGGGAATTGAAACAAGCTGTGATGAAACAGCCGTTTCTATAGTTAAAAATGGCAGGGAAATCCTGTCGAATGTGGTGGCTTCACAAATAGAGAGCCATAAGAGATTCGGCGGGGTCGTTCCTGAGATTGCTTCGCGCCATCACGTTGAACAGATTACGATTGTATTGGAAGAGGCCTTAGCGCAAGCTAACATTGAATTAAAGGATTTGGATGCCATTGCGGTGACAGAAGGACCTGGACTAGTTGGTGCCTTGTTAATCGGAGTGAATGCTGCGAAAGCCCTAGCGTTCGCGAATGATATCCCGTTGATAGGGGTACATCATATTGCCGGGCATATCTATGCGAACCGCCTTGTAACGGAGATGAAGTTTCCGTTGATTTCTCTTGTAGTATCTGGCGGACATACCGAGCTGGTATACATGAAAGAGCATGGCCATTTCGATGTTATTGGTGAGACACGGGATGACGCAGCAGGGGAAGCTTATGACAAGGTCGCACGGACATTGAATCTTCCATATCCGGGGGGACCTCATATCGACAGGCTGGCACAGGAAGGACAAGCTACTATTGATTTGCCACGTGCCTGGTTAGAAGAAGGTTCTTACGATTTCAGCTTCAGCGGATTGAAATCAGCTGTCATCAATGTCGTGCACAACGCCCAGCAGCGTGGAGTAGAAATTGTCCCTGCTGAGCTAGCGGCTAGCTTCCAAGAAAGCGTCATTGATGTTCTTGTCACTAAAACTCTTAAAGCTGTGAATCAATATGGAGTTAAGCAAGTGCTGCTTGCTGGTGGTGTGGCAGCAAACAAAGGGCTGAGAGAGGCTCTTTCTAAAGCTTTTGCTGAACTTGATGTTGAGATTGTCATTCCGCCATTGTCATTGTGTACAGACAATGCAGCGATGATTGCTGCTGCTGGAAGTGTATTGTTTGAAAAAGGCGAACGTGCCGATTTAACACTGAATGGAAATCCCGGTTTAGAGATAACTATCCACAACAATAGTCGGAAGTAAAAAATAAATTTTCTGATTTTCTTGTGGATATCTTGGTGGATATCGAGTGTTTCTGTGTATAATGTGGATAAAAACAGCCTTTTCTGTGGATAATGTGGAAAAGTCTCTGGATAAGCCATAAATCAACCTTTGGTATGTGAATAACTTTGTGAACAAAAAGTCCCGGAATCCATCCGGGACTTTTTTTGTGGATTATTGTAGGTTTTTTATTAATTGGCGAGTTTTTTTTATAAAAAATCTAGTAAATCAATACTCCCAAGAAAAGCCTCTTAGTAATGAACGGCGAATAATAATATAAAAATAGTTAAGCAACCACTATATATCAACAAAGATCGGTTGAGTCACCTCATATAATGGCGAAAATTTAAATATATTGGCGAACTCAAAAGGATCCTTCAGCGACACCGAATTGCTCTTATAACCGCAAATAAAAAGCCGGGCAGCAATTTGCCGCCCGGCATACTCTCTCTCTGTCAATCTGTACTCTCTTATGCCAGCTCTGTCCATTCTTCCATCAATACATCGAGCTTTTCTTTGGCTGTTTCTATTTTACTGTTAATATCGGCTGCTTTTTCGTGGTCCTGGAAGATTTCCGGATCACATAAGAGTTCTTCGTATTCAGCGACCTCCAATTCAAGCTGCTCGATCGCTGCTTCGACTTCTTCCATACGCCGCTTACGCTGGCGTTCTAGCTTCTTTGATTCTTTATCCTGCTGATAGGAGTTTTTATCTTGTTTAGAAGAATCTACAGCACTGCTTGAAGCTTTTGCTGACTGTTCGGCAAGTGCTTTCAGCTCTTCCTGTTCGAGCTTTTTCTCAAGGTAATAATCATAATCACCCAGGAATTCGGCTGCGCCAGTTCGGTCGAGTTCAATGACCTTTGTGGCGATCCTGTTGATAAAATAACGGTCGTGCGAAACGAACAGGATTGTGCCAGGGTAATCGATCAGTGCGTTTTCAAGCACTTCCTTGCTGTCTAAATCCAAGTGGTTCGTCGGCTCGTCCAGAATTAAGAAGTTTGATTTTTGCAGCATTAGCTTAGCAAGGGCAAGACGCGCTTTTTCGCCGCCGCTTAGGGTGGAGACAATTTTCAATACATCGTCGCCGGAGAATAGGAAATTGCCCAGAACAGTACGAATATCTTTTTCCGGCTTAAGTGGATATTCGTCCCAAAGCTCGTTTAGTACCTTTTTATTTGAGCTTAGCTCAGCTTGTTCCTGGTCATAATAACCGATCGATACGTTTGAACCATAGTGGATGCTGCCGGCGATCGAAGGAAGCTTTTCAACGATTGTCTTCAGCAAGGTTGATTTGCCGACACCGTTTGGTCCAACTAAGGCAGTGCTATCGCCCCGAGATAGATTGAATGAGATATTTTCAGAAACGGCGTCATCGCTATATCCTACAGCGAGTGAATCAGCCTTTAGGACATCGTTTCCGCTCTGGCGTTCAATCTGAAAGCTAAATGAAGCGGATTTCTCATCGCCAAGTGGCTTGTCCATCCGGTCAATCTTTTCTAGCTGTTTCCTGCGGCTTTGGGCCCTTTTAGTAGTGGAGGCACGCGCCAGGTTTCGCTGGATGAAGTCCTGAAGCTTTGAAATCTCATCCTGCTGTTTTTCAAAAAGCTTCATATCCCGTTCGTAGTTTTCAGCTTTTTGGTTCAAATAAGAGCTGTAGTTCCCCGGGAATTTTGCCAGCTGATGGCGGGAAATTTCATATACCTGATTTACGACTTTATCAAGGAAGTAACGGTCATGGGATACAATAAGGATTGCGCCATCATAGCCCTGAAGGTACTTTTCCAGCCAAGAAAGAGTGTCGATATCAAGGTGGTTTGTCGGTTCATCCAGAATTAAAATATCCGGTCGGGTCAAAAGGAGCTTAGCTAAAGCAAGCCTTGTTTTTTGGCCTCCGCTTAATGTGGATATTTTTGTGGAATAATCAAAGGAATGGAAGTTCAGGCCATGGAGCACGGAGCGGATGTCTGCTTCGTATTGATAACCGCCTTTCTCCTTGAACTGGACCTGCAAGAGATCATATTCCTTGAGAACTCTGTCATATTCAGTCTTGCTTGTCAGGATGTCTGAATCCGACATTCTTTCCTCAAGCCGCCGCAGATCTTTTTCCATGGAATGCAGATGGTTAAAAACGCCAAGCATTTCTTCCCAGATGCTTTTTTCGGATTCGAGACCTGTATTCTGTGCCAGGTACCCGATCGTCGTCCCTTTAGGGCGGATGATCTCACCGCTGTCATGCGCCTCCTGCCCTGCGATAATTTTCAGCAGGGTCGATTTGCCCGCTCCGTTGCGGCCGACTAAAGCAACTCGGTCATGGGTCTGTATTTCAAACTTTATATTCGATAAAATAAGATCAGCAGCGAAATATTTTGTCAGCTGATTAACTTGTAATAATATCATTATTTTTCACCTCTATTGCCTTAGAGATAGTGTAACCCATTCACATAGGCTCGGCAATATATGCGATCCACTAAAAACAAGGAATGACAAGGAATTAGTGAAGTCAGCAACAAAGTTCACACACAACTTTGTGAAAATAGTGTATCATTTGGTTGAAGGGAGCTTGAACATGTCAGAATTTACTCATTTTAACGAAGAAGGCAGAGCAAAAATGGTGGATGTCAGCGATAAACCTGAGACGGTGCGCACGGCAATCGCCCATTCAAGCATAATTGTGAATGAAGATATATATAGAAGAATCACAGAAAATAAGATGAAAAAAGGGGATGTGCTGGCGGTTGCACAGGTAGCGGGCATCATGGCGGCCAAGAAGACGTCGGAAATTATCCCAATGTGCCATCCACTTCCATTAACAGGCATTGACCTTAGCTTTGAATGGGAGCAAAATGGAAATGACTATAGTTTAAATATCACTGCATCTGTAAAAACAAAAGGAAATACAGGTGTGGAAATGGAAGCGTTAACAGCAGCTTCAGCATGTGCGCTGACTGTTTATGATATGTGTAAGGCCGTAGACAAAGGCATGGTGATCGGCAAGACGTATTTAGTCGAGAAAACCGGTGGGAAAAACGGCGATTTTAAGAGAGAAGAGAAGCTTTAATAGAAATATTAATTGGGTGGAGGATGGAGAATGACGAACGAACCTATGAAAATTCCGCAGGCAACCGCAAAACGCTTGCCGCTGTATTATCGTTTCTTATTGAACTTACATTCTTCAGGTAAACAAAGAGTTTCATCTGCAGAGTTAAGTGAAGCGGTAAAAGTAGATTCAGCGACCATCAGAAGGGATTTTTCTTACTTTGGAGCCTTAGGTAAAAAGGGGTACGGCTACAATGTGAATTATCTCCTGACATTTTTCCGAAAGACACTGGATCAGGACGAGCTGACCAAAGTGGCGCTGATTGGGGTCGGGAATCTTGGAACGGCATTTTTAAATTATAATTTCTCAAAAAACAATAATACGAAAATCGAAATTGCCTTTGATGTTGATGAGGGCAAAGTAGGCACCATTATGGGTGACGTGCCTGTATATCACATGGATGAGCTGGACAAAAAAGTTGTCGAGGAAGGCATACAGGTGGCCATCCTTACCGTGCCGTCGGCGGTAGCGCAGCCTATTACCGACCGATTAGTCCAGGCGAATATCAGGGGTATCCTCAATTTCACGCCTGCACGATTGAATGTACCAAACTCTATCAGGATTCACCATATTGACCTGTCTGTAGAACTGCAATCATTAATTTATTTTCTGAAGCATTATCCGACTAATACAGAAACAGAAGAATGATATGAAAAATAGCCTCTTCCGGATGGAGAGGCAACAGTTTGTCAACAAATATTCAGTTCGACAACAGTTATTGAAACCCTGTTGATTGGAGTGGAAGGCGCGTAGACTCCTGCGGGAGCAGCGGGACAGGTGAGAC
>NZ_JBAVFI010000388.1:0-5308 GCF_049588175.1 Mesobacillus sp. | reverse complement strand
TGGGAGAGCAACCCGGAAATTACTATAAGGATGACGCAGCTTCAGATATAAACAACTTCCGAACACAGGTCTTAATGCAAAAATCCGATATCGTCATCGCCCTATTCGGCGAAAAGTACAAACAATGGAATACAGCGATGGATGCCAGCACCGCGATTGCGATGAACAAACCTACGATTATCATTAGGCCAGAATCTTTGATTCACCCTTTGAAGGAACTGTCTAATAAGGCGAATGTGACCGTGGAGACAGTTGAGCAGGCGTTGGATGTTGTTAGTTATATTTATGAATAGATTTTTGAAGCAAAGGGACGTACCCTTTGCTTCTTTTTTTTTGCGAATAATGGCTTCCTCATTCATCTTACCAACTTACAGTTCGTCTCGATTCATCCTACCGATTCAAACGAGCTATCCTTTTGTTTCACAAGTGATTTAACCTTATTGGTTGTTTCTTCTAGTTTTATATCCACTTTCCTGGCTTCTTCAATATGCTCTATGATTAATTCGTTCACTTGATCAAAGATGGATTTCGTGTGTACGATTTCATCAACAACTTGTTTGGAGCGCTCATTCTGTTCGTGTATCGTTGTCAGTATCCCCTCTACTTCCACTTCAACTTGCTTGGTAACGGAAGAGATAAACTTCATACTGCTGGATGTTTGCATGCTTAATTCTGATGTTTGATTAATTAACTCCCTGCTGGTAACGGTTGACTCAATCGTGTCCTTTATATCCCTTTGAATATTTCCTGTCAAATTGCTAATATCGTTGGTGCTTTTCGCTGTACTCTCTGCAAGTTTCCTCACCTCTTCGGCAACGACGGCAAATCCCTTTCCATGCTCACCAGCCCTGGCTGCTTCAATTGATGCATTCAAGGCAAGAAGGTTCGTCTGGTCGGCAATCTCCTTTATGACCTGAACTATCATTTGTATTTCCTTTGATCGATTATTCAATTGATTCATTTTTTGATAGGTTTCGCCCAGCCTTTCCCCTAGCTGTGAGATGACCCTTTCCACTTCCTCGACAAGAGATGTACCTTCATTTGATTTCTGCACCATTTCCTTCGCCGATTCAATCAAGTTGTCTCCTTTAGTAGATAATAGCTCTGCGTTTTCAACAGAGGCTTGGCTGATTTGATTGACCTCGTCAAAGTGGCTTTTTATTTGCTTCACTTTATCTCCTAATTGGTAATGCTGGTTATTCACATGCTCATGCTGGGTAATCGTTTTTTGCAGCCCTTCATTGAAATTTTCCAAAAAGGTTTCGTAAAAGGCTTCCTTCTCCTGGGACTCCGATAGAATCTGATCAAATTGACTTTGTAACTCTGTTCTCGATTGTTCCAATTCAGCTAATCGTTTTCTTGTTGGAAACATACATAACCCCTACACTTTCCTAAAAAACATAAATTAATTAGCAGTATAGCAATTTTGCACTGTGTTTATAGTGACATTTATCACTTAATGAAAAAGAAGCACAGGGACGTACCCAGTGCATCCATTTCACTTCATAAGCGGAAGAAGCACGAGATACGTCCCCATTGTTTTTAAAAAAGATGGAACCACAAGATACGTCCCCCATGTTTTTATAAATGATGGAAGCATAAGATACGTCCCCTTGCTTCACCAGTTTGCGTGATACAAGATATAGTGGGTTTGGAAATTGAAGTTTTCGAGGAGGTCTGCCAAGATGGTTTTGGTTCGATCAGTTTCATAGAAATAGTAGGAGTCATAAGAGGTACTGCCGAAAAAAGGTCCTGGCCTTGCCGGCAGCACGTCCCAAGGGGGATTATCTCGAGCAAGAACTTCGAGGCACTTGTTATGGAGTTCAAAAAGCTGGTTGCTGGTCACTTCGTAGTGTGACATATCATCTTCCCCGCCCTGGATGGTCTCCACAAACCAATGGTGAATCCAGTTGGCTTTCCGCCAATATGCAACGTCCGTGAACATACTGCGCCACTTCATATCAAATTCTTCAAAATGTTTAATATGAGGTTTAATCTTTTGATAAACCTCACTATTTTCTTGTTCATGCTGGCGCATGCCGGCATTAGCCATTAAAATTTCATCCAGTTCCATACCCTCAATTCTGGGCAAAGAACGCAAATACATATCAAGTCCCATGATAAAGCCTCCTGAATATTTTAGAAGCACAGGGACGCACCCTTTGCTTCCTTCTGACCCTTAACCAACTGATTATCTTTTTGGACTAAACTTCTTCTTATTATTTGGAAAAAAGATTAAGTAGTTTTGAAGTGTGAAAATAAGAGGATGTTAATTAGGAGTGGTTATTATACTTTGAAAACCAAACTTGGCGGGATTCCCAAAATTCGTGCAGCTTGACGCTGGGAAAGACCATCGATGTTTTTAATCTGCCTCAGTATCAAATCGCGCTCTGTTTTACGTAGACTTTTTACCTGAGTAATTTCTGTAGGACCAAGAATCTCTTTCATCTTCAGCTTCGCCGCCTCATCCGGGAGCCTTCTGCGTTTAAAAGGAAGATCTTCCAGACACTCATCCTGGTTCGTTTGATCATTAAATTCCTTAAATTTCTCAACTGCAATGAAAAAATCATCTGAGAACATTCCTAAAGCTTTGTTCTGATCAAGCAAAGTTACGGGAAAGTAAGGCTGCCCATAGTATCCGGCGCAGCTGCTCCACTTCCACTCATTCACCCGCGTTACCATTCCGGCCTTAACAGGATTCTGGTGGATATACCGAACAACGGTGCGAAAATATTCGTCATTCTCGACCGTTTCGCTGTGATATCGATTTTGAAAAAGGTGGCCGGCCGTTTGATACTTTTCATTGTAATACGATACATAGCTCACACCAATCCGCTTCATGGTCGTACCAAGTGCCTCCTCCCCCTCTTTTATGAGCAGATGCACATGATTGTTCATCAAACACCACGCGTAAACTTCAAGCCCCAATTTATCTTTATATCTTTTTAAGATTTCAAGGAACTTCCTATTGTCTTTATCATCATGAAAGATCTCCTGCCGATTCACCCCTCGATACATGACATGATAAATACCACTAGTACTTTTCTTCCTAGCTTTACGAACCACCCTCATCACCACTCGTTAAAATTAATTCGGAATTGATTTTCGTTACCGTGCAGAATAAGAAGAAGTGTTAGTACAAAAAAGAGCAAAAAGAAGAGTTAACAGCGGGTCCAACACAATCATATTACATTCAGATTCGTTTTACTCTATATTTCAGAAAAGTTCATATACCTGCCATATTTAGAAGCACAGGGACGCTTCTTTTGCTTAGGAAGCACGGGGACGTTTCCTGTGCTTCCTTTTACATTAAATTGGACGTACCCTGTGCTTCTTCTTCATAAAAAAAGAAGCATAAGGTACGTCCCCATGCTAAATGGCTTATTAATACTTCCCTGATTTTATGTTTTTGAAGAAAAATTAATCAATTGTTTTTAAAAGTTGTTCCACTTGTTTTTTAAGTGCAGGTATCTTATTTTGGACAACATCCCATACAATTCGATAATTGATGGAGAAATATCCATGTATCATCATATCCCTCATACCGGCCATCTTTCTCCACTCAACATGCGGATTAGCTTCACGGATTTCATCTGGAATGTTCTTCGTTGCTTCTCCTATCACTAAAATGTTTTTAATTACAGCGTCGGAGACTAAATCGTTATCTATTAAATCGTCATAAGATAGCCCTTTTGTGTACTTTAACACCTTATTAGCAGCAGTTACTATATCCTCCAGAAAGACCTTTGGCTCCCTATGCATACTTGGCACTTCCTAAAATGCTTGGCTTCAGAGCAGGTTTGATATCGTTTAAAATGACTAAATCGACAGATTTTTGGAAGGTATCTTCGAGGTAAAACTTCAAATCCATATAGTTATCAAAAGATAATTGACTATCATTAAATTCAACAATCACATCAATATCACTGGAGTCTTTTTGTTCTCCCCGGCTATACGAACCAAACAAGCCAATCTGCTTTACGCCGTATTTTTCACTCCATGTATTTAGATTTTTTGAGAATACATCTAGGATCTCTTTTTGTGATACCATCAAATCACCGCCATTTCCTCGTTTTCGTTACATACATTATAACATTCCTCTTTTTATTTATTCTTCAGAGAAAGAAAAAAGCCTTGCTCTAAGCAAGACTTCTGCGATAAAAAATCATCCTCTTCAATTTTCTTCTTAAGGATGAAAGCTCAGATTTACTAGAAGCATGAGGTACGTCCCCATGCTTCAGTCCAACGAAATCTTCACGATATCATCCAAGTATTTGGTTGTATTGTATCCAAAGATATCGATTCTTTTAGGAATTACTTTGTTGCCGTCTAGCCTGAAGGTTTGGACGGTAGTGAAATGGCGGGGGTCTTCAATTTTCTCAAAGTCGAAATGGCCTGCATTTGGATCATATTCGACTCCGTTCCGATCAACGAATATTCCTTCAGTTTCCATCTCCGCTGAAATAGGTTCATTTTCCTTTTCGCCGACTATATTTGCGTGTAATGTTTCATATGCCCGATTTTTAATTTCGTGATTGCTTATGACAACGGTTGTCGGCTGTCCGACTTCGACTTTATCGATGCTGATGGTACTCCCTGCATATTCAAACGTCTGAGGATATTTTTGAGTCACATCCAGCTCGATGCTTTTATTGTCTTCGAATGTAAAATAGGCCGTTTTCAACTGAACGGTCACTTCTGTTGGTTTTTCCCCATATAGCGGGTCGAATTGGGTTTTGAAAGAATTCCAATTCGCATCTTGATATGAAGTCGTAAAACCACCGCCAAACCGATCAGCTTTCACTTTTTTATGGTTCACTTCCAGATTGTCAAAATCAACATAATCGATCCTCTTCTCTGGCTGCCCGATATTAATGCCATAATCCAAGATCGTTGCTGTTGGAGCAATGGTTAATTTATGAAATCGAAACGGAATCCCGTCGATTTCAGTTTGTTCATTTAATTCATATTCGATGGAAGGCTGTTTGGATACTGGAACCTCGAAGTTCCACTCACCTGTTTTATATTCAATATTCCTGGTGTTAAAACCAATCGAATCCTCAGGATCTGGAATCATTTTCATAAGCTTTGAGATTTTAAGTTTTATGGTGTCGGTGTCATTTTTGAGCGGCCGGAGACCAACCCTTCCGTAAAACACATTCTTTTCTTTTTTATTCATTTTCGCTTTAAGGTCAGGAATGTAAAACCTAGGATATGTCTGCTGGTTCAAGACTTCATTCTCGTTCTCTACATTGAGACCATCCTCATAATTCATCATATATTGATTCTCTTCATCTGTATCTTCAAT
>NZ_JBAVFI010000387.1:0-7540 GCF_049588175.1 Mesobacillus sp. | reverse complement strand
TGACATTGACCATCTTATGGAAAGAACAAAGGGTAGGCCGACTGTGACCGGCAGGGTGCAGCCTGGCAAGGTAGCACTGATGAGTTTCCTTCTTATTGGGGCAGGAACAGCCTTCTTATTAACCACTACATTAACAGCAGCGGTTATTGGGATCATCGGCGTATTCAGCTATGTAGTTCTTTATACGATGTGGTCAAAGCGCCAGTATGTTTCTAACACAATTGTCGGAAGCATTTCCGGAGCGGTCCCGCCGTTAATCGGCTGGGCAGCAGTAGATGCCAATCTCGATGTGATGGCCTGGATGCTGTTTGCCATTGTATTTGTTTGGCAGCCTCCTCACTTTTATGCGCTTGCAATGAGAAGGGTAGAAGAATATCGGGCAGCTGGCATTCCAATGCTTCCAGTTGTAAAAGGATTCAAGGCAACGAAAAGATCAATCTTTTTGTGGGTAGCTGCATTGCTGCCCTTGCCATTTTTCCTTCCATCCCTTGGAATTTCATTCATCATTCTTGCTACAGTACTGAATATTGGCTGGCTAGCTTTGGGAATCTATGGTCTCAAGCTTAAAGATGATATTAAATGGGCAAAAATGATGTTTATCTATTCATTACAATACTTAACAGTCATGTTTGTCGCTATGGTAATTGTCACATTAATTTAACCTTTGTTAGGATATCCTCTCTTTGACGAGAGGGGATTTTTCCATATATTTTAACAACAAAATTTATAAGATTTTTTACGAAAGAGGGGTTTAATAAAGCTATGAAGATGCTTGCTAAATGGCGTCTGCTATCAGTGTTCGCAATGATAGCATTAGTCTTGTCCGGCTGTGGTGAACCTTACCTGTCTACATTAAGACCTGCAGGGGAAGTTGCGCAATCACAGTATGAACTCATGTTATTGAGTACGGCAATTATGGTGGGAGTAATTGCAGTTGTCACAATCATTTTTATTTATGTTGTAATGAAATTCCGCAGGAAGAGTGACAGTGAAATTCCAAAGCAGGTTGAAGGAAACCACAAGCTTGAAATCCTGTGGACAGTTATTCCGATCTTATTGCTTTTAATTCTTGCTGTACCAACTGTTGCACAAACCTTCAATTTGGCGAATGTATCACCAATGGATAAGAAAAACAAAGATGGTAAAACGGATGTTCTTGTTGTTAACGTTCGTGCAAATCTTTACTGGTGGGAATTTGAGTATCCAAATGAAAAAATCATTACAAGTCAGGAATTAGTGGTCCCTACAGATGAAAAGGTTTACTTTAACCTTAAAGCTTCTGATGTAAAACACTCATTCTGGATTCCGTCAATTGGCGGTAAAATGGATACAAACACAGATAACGTCAACAAGTTCTGGCTTGAATTTGACAGCAAGGGTGCCGATGAAGCTGGCGGACTTTTCTACGGGAAATGTGCTGAGCTTTGCGGACCTTCTCACGCATTGATGGACTTCAAAGTAAAGGCACTGCCTCGCGCTGAATTCGATCAATGGGTAGCAGGCATGCAGTCAGTTAAAGAGCCTGTGAAAGCAGAAACTCAAACTGCACAAGAAGGACAAGAAATTTTCAATAATAGCTGTATTGGATGCCATGCTGTTACTCCGGCAAACACTGCTCCTGAAAAAGCCCGTGTAGGCCCTAACTTAACAAACTTTGGCGAACGTTCTCGTATTGCTGGTGTTCTTGACCATACTCCAGCAGACCTTAAGAAATGGTTAGAGGATCCAGATGCATACAAGCCAGGCAACAAAATGACTGGTAAATATGGAGAATTATCCGATGACCAGATTGAAGCATTAACAGAATATCTGATGGGCTTAAAAGTCCAGAAATAACAGGGGATTTGTTTGAAAGGGAGGTAAAACTGTGAGTACCTATGCTCAGAAAAAAGGGTTCGGCGCGACTTTATGGGAGTTCTTAACTACAGTCGACCATAAGAAAATCGCCATCCTTTATCTTATTGCTGGCGGATTCTTCTTTTTAGTTGGTGGATTAGAAGCTTTGTTCATCCGTATCCAGCTGGCTGTACCTAACAATGATTTTATTAGTGCAGGTTTCTATAATGAAATCCTGACGATGCATGGAACAACAATGATATTCCTTGCAGCGATGCCACTTTTATTTGCTTTTATGAACGCTGTTATGCCGCTTCAAATTGGAGCGCGAGATGTAGCGTTCCCATACATGAATGCATTAAGTTTTTGGCTGTTCTTCTTTGGTGGAGTTTTCTTGAACCTTTCATGGTTCCTTGGCGGAGCTCCTGATGCAGGCTGGACTTCATACGCATCACTATCGATTGCGTCCTCAGGCCACGGTATCGACTTCTACGCATTGGGATTACAGATTTCCGGTGCGGGAACACTAATGGGTGGGATTAACTTCCTGGTTACAATTATTAACATGCGTGCACCAGGGATGACTTATATGCGTATGCCGATGTTCACTTGGGCAACCTTTGTAACATCTGCATTGATTCTATTTGCATTCCCTCCGTTAACTGTTGGTTTATTCTTAATGATTTTTGACCGTATGTTCGGATCTAATTTCTTCGATGCAACGATGGGTGGTAACACAATTATCTGGGAACACCTTTTCTGGATTTTTGGACACCCTGAAGTTTATATCTTGATTCTTCCTGCGTTCGGTATTTTCTCTGAGATTTTCGCAATTTTCTCTAGAAAACGTCTATTTGGATACTCATCCATGGTATTCGCAACCGTATTGATCGGTTTCCTTGGATTCATGGTATGGGCTCACCATATGTTCACTACTGGATTGGGACCAATTGCGAACGCTATTTTCGCGGTAGCAACAATGGCGATTGCGGTTCCGACTGGTATTAAGATCTTTAACTGGATGTTCACTATGTGGGGAGGAAGCATTAAGTTCACTACGCCAATGCTATGGGCAGTTGCTTTCATTCCTTCATTCGTTGCCGGTGGTGTAACTGGGGTTATGCTTGCATCTGCTGCAGCTGACTATCAGTATCACGACAGCTATTTCGTAGTAGCTCACTTCCACTATGTTATCGTGGGCGGTGTAGTGTTCGCGCTATTTGCAGGAGCACACCTATACTGGCCAAAGATGTTTGGAACAATGCTAAATGAAACTTTAGGCAAAATTACTTTCTGGCTATTCCTTATTGGATTCCATTTAACATTCTTTATCCAGCACTTCCTAGGATTGATGGGGATGCCACGCCGTATCTTTACATTCCTTCCTGGACAAGGATTTGAAATGGGTAACCTAATTAGTTCTATTGGTGCAGGCTTCATGGCTGTTGCAGTAATCGTTCTCTTAATCAACGTCATCATGACTACTGTTAAAAACGAAAAAGTTGGGAATGACCCATGGGGCGATGGCCGTACACTTGAGTGGGCTATTCCGTCACCACCGCCATTCTACAACTTTAAGCAGCTTCCTTTAGTTCGTGGATTGGATGCATATTGGCTAGAAAAAATGGAAGGCAAAAAAGTCATGACTCCAGCTGAACCGCTTGGGGATATCCATATGCCTAACAATTCTTTCCTTCCATTCGTAACGTCATTTGGACTTTTCGTTGCTGCATTTGGGGCGACGTACCACGCAGAAAAAGATTGGGGACTTCTCGTTCTGATTCTCGGTATGGCTATTACTTTAGGATCAATGTTCGTACGTTCTATTAAGGATGATCATGGATTCCACATTCATAAAGAAGACTTAATTGATGAAGATAATGATAAGGGGGTAAAGGCATAATGCAAGCTGAAGAAAAATTCACTTATGAAACATGGCCTGCCGCGCCTGAGAAAGCTACCCTCGAAGCAAAAAACAAATTTTTGGGCTTCTGGTTTTTCCTTGGTGGAGAGACGGTATTGTTTGCCACTCTTTTCGCCACTTATCTTGCACTAAAAGATAAAGTTCCAAATGCAGAAATGGCTCTTGCAAAAGACCTTTTCGAAATTCCGATTGCTTTTGCAGCCACTATGCTTCTACTCACAAGTTCTTTAACAAGTGTATATGCTATGTATCACATGAAGAACTTCAACTTCAAGAAGATGCAGCTTTGGTTAGGATTAACTGTCCTTTTAGGAGCAGCTTTCCTTGGTTTGGAAATTTACGAGTTCAATCACTATGTACATGAGTTTCACCATACTTTCACGAGCAGTGCGTTTGGATCAGCCTTCTATACACTGGTAGGCTTCCACGGTGGTCACGTTGCATTCGGTTTGATGTGGATCACTACGTTAATGGTACGTAACTCAAAGCGTGGATTAAATCTCTACAACGCGCCTAAGTTCTATGTTGCCAGCCTTTACTGGCACTTCATTGACGTTGTATGGGTATTTATCTTCACGGTAGTATATCTTATGGGAATGGTGGGATAATCTGATGGCAAATCAACAACCAAGTTCAGGGAACCCAAGAGTAGACATCGAATATCGACGCAAAAAAAGCGCCGAAGAGATGAGATACCAAATCGTTTCTTTCACATTGATGATTTTTTTGACAATCGTTGCCTTCGTTGCTGTAGGTTATGAAGGATTCTCAGGCTGGTTCACAGTACCATTTATTCTGCTGCTTGCAGTAGTTCAGGTTATTTTCCAGCTATACTATTTCATGCACATGAGTCACAAAGGACATGAATCAGTTTCATTATTCCTATATTCAGGAGTACTTGTCGGTGCGATCACTATCCTTACTTTTACGACCATTATTTGGTGGTAAGCGTTAAATAGAATAATCTAAAGAAAAAATCGGCCAAAAAAGCCGATTTTTTCTTTGAGTATTATTGCTCTAGCATTTAATGGAAGGGTCAATTCATTGAAGTTGAATTACAATGAAAGTATAATGGAAGTAAAGTTTTTTATTTAGACGGGGTGGAAAAATTATGCTTACTCTTGATATATTTGGATTCAGAGCCTTATGGAGCCCGTTGTTTTTTCTTGCGCTGGCAGGATTATTAATAGCTTACTACCTTATTGTTTTTAAATACTACAGCCGATTTAAGGATGGAGTACCAGCAACGAAAAAGCAGGCTGCTTATTTTACAGCCTTTATCATCGTGCTATATTCAATAAAAGGCTCACCGGTAGATTTAATGAGCCACATCATGTTTTATATGCACATGATCCAGATGTCGGTCCTCTATTTGATTGCCCCTCCACTATTGATTTTTGGCGTGCCTAATTGGCTTTGGAGAGCATTTTTATCTCTTCCATACATTGAGCCGGTTTTTCGTTTTTTAACTAAGCCTTTGATTGCCTTAATCATGTTCAATGGAATATTCTCGATCTATCACATTCCGCTAGTTTTTGACTACGTCAAAACGGATATGTGGCTTCATGCTGGATATACTTCTGTCCTCTTTGTTTTTGCGATACTGATGTGGTGGCCGCTCATAAATGAACTAGAAGAATATCAGACATTATCTGGAGTTAAAAAGATGGGTTATATCTTTGCCGATGGTGTCCTGATCACTCCTGCATGTGCGTTAATTATTTTTGCTGATGCTCCAATGTATGCTACTTTTTCGGATCCGAATGCATGGGCACAGGCACTGCAATTATGTGTACCAACAACAACCCTTTCTTCGCTGAATCTTAGCGGTCCGGAAACCTTCAGTTCTATGTCGTTGCTTGAGGACCAGCGGTTGGGTGGAGTGATCATGAAGGTTATACAGGAACTCGTTTATGGTTTCTTCCTTGGATATGCATTTTTCCAATGGTTCCGAAGTGAAGAGGACCAGTCTGAGCAGGATGCAATCAACCTGGCACGTGCTCCTCAAACGGTAGAGTAATCAAGATGAATTTTGGCTTTCCATTTTGTGGGGAGCCATTTTTATTTTAACTGACAGAGAATCAATGATTGAAAAAATAACATCTGTCACCTACAATTAATCTTATGTAGAAATAATGATTGTGAGGGAATTTACATGTCGAATTTACCAATCTTGCCAACGATCAGCACATCGTTTATCGTTTTGAGCGCCATCTTTGTTGCGATCGGCTGGGCCCAGATAAAACAACGGAAAATTGAGAAACACCGGAAGACAATGATGCTGGCTGGAATATTTGCGTTAATATTTTTTGTTATATACGCATCTCGGACGATCTTTATCGGCAATACCTCATTTGGAGGACCAGAAAATATCAAGATTTATTACACAGTTTTCTTGATCTTTCACATTTCACTAGCAACAATCGGTGCAGTCCTTGGAATTATCTCCTTGTACACAGGCTATAAGAACAATCTTGACCGTCACCGTAAATTAGGACCAATTACAAGTATCGTCTGGTTTTTTACCGCGATTACTGGAGTAGCCGTTTATATGCTTCTTTATGTATTTTATAAAGGTGGAGAGACAACTTCTGTTATAAAAGCCATACTAGGATTTTAAAATTTCGTTTTTAAAAACATTGCGTAAAGCAATGTTTTTTATATTATTTGAAGGGTTTAAAGGTTATGAAACCGAAATATTGATGAATAAGGGGTGAGATTAGTTTGGAAATCAAAGTGTTAACAGAAGATGATTTTATGCAATCGATGAAACTATCCATGTATGCATTCCAATATCAAGTGCCAGAAAAAGATATTCCAAAGAGATTGGAAACACTAAAAAAGCACAGGTTGCTTGGGATCTTTGAGGGAGAGGAGCTTGCTTCGAAATTACATATTTTATCTTTGAGCATTAAGCTTGGAGAAATAGATTGGAAAATGGGAGGCATTGCTGGTGTAGCGACTTATCCTGAGCACAGACGAAAAGGATATGTAAACGCGCTGATGAAAAAGTCGCTTGAAGTAATGAATAAGGAAGGTAATATTGTTTCATTCCTTCATCCATTCGATATCCATTTTTATAGAAGATATGGCTGGGAAATTATTTCTGATTATCGTACTGTACAGATTGAAAAAAAAGATTTGAAATCGGTGGGCCGCTATACAGGTAAAATTAAGAGATACAAAGAAGAATCCCATTCTTCTGATATTGAAGGGGTTTATGAAAAATATGCTATGAAGCACAGCTGTATGCTTGTAAGGGATATCAGCTGGTGGCAAAATAGCATCTACGGCAGCCAGACCGCTGCTGTTTATTATAATTCAGAGAATGAACCAACAGGATATCTTTTATACGAAGTCAGCAATCAGGTGATGAAGGTTGAGGAATACGTACCTCTTGATCAAGAAGCAAGGTTAGGACTGTGGAACTTCATTTGTCAGCATGATTCAATGGTGGACCGGGTTGAAATGCGGCTCTCAGTGCATGAACCTTTCCCGTATTTCTTAAGCATGCCAAAGCTTAAAACAGAAGTATATCCCTATTTTTTGGGCAGGGTTGTAAATGCTGAAAAAGCGATAAAGTCATATCCTTTCAATAAGGATGGCAGCAAAGTCTTTTTGCATTTAGAAGACTCTATTGCACCATGGAACAACGGAACCTTTTTAATTGGAGGGGAAGGGGTTAAATTCTATCTTGTTAAAGAAGGAAGTTCTTGTGTAAAGCCGCCGCAGAGAGGATTGAATCTTAATGTGAACTCTCTTACTGCCATGCTATTTGGT
>NZ_JBAVFI010000386.1:0-5312 GCF_049588175.1 Mesobacillus sp. | reverse complement strand
TCTCAACTCTCCGTGCTTTGAGTTCACGTACTGCAAAGTCGGTAATTCCCTGTACTGCTTCTGTCATATATCCCTGCCCGCTGTAGCGGCTGTCAATCCAATACCCAATTTCAAACTTCGGTATATCCCAATTTATTCGATGTAAGCCCGAAGAAGCAATAAATTCACCTGTATCCTTTTTAAAAACAAGCAAGCGCAAATCTGTTCTATTCAAAAAGTTTATGTATGCCTGGCGGATATTGATTTCAGTTTCCTCAATCGTTTGTTCCTTTTGCGCAAAAGGCATCCAAGGCTTTAACTCGGGCAATGAAGTATTAATTGACTCACATGTCACAGCCCCATCTCCATGCAATGGCATCCTGATCAACAACCTGTCCGTTTCAAATTCGTTCGGAAAATCCAATAAAAGCGGGTTCATATATCCCCGTCCCCTTTCTCTTAAAAAGTCGGCTGTGTTAAAATGTTGATTTTCGGCACCTGACGCCCCGCAGAAAGCGTGTATCTGGAACGGAAAACAACAGTTTTTTTAACTTAGCCAAAAAATAAAGAGAGCGACAAATGCCGCTCTCTTAAAAACATTCTCCCTTAAATACTGATATCCCTTTTTTGGAAAAAGAAAAATGTTATGATCATAAAGATTGCATAGTATAACGCAAGGATCGATAGTGAAACAGGAAGTGTGATGTCCTCAAGGATTCTATCCTGAAGAGCATACACGGTTAAATCCAAATGCGGGAAGATTAAAAATTTCGCCCATACATACTTATCCGCAAGCATCAAAATGATTCCGCCCAAGGTTGATGAAAAGAACAGGACGAAGATGCCAATGCCAACCGCCAGTGCCTGGCTCTTGAATAAAGTTGAAAGCATAAAAGCGATGGTCATGATGACCAGCAAGCTTGGCAAATAATAAAGCATCTTCAAAAAGAACTGTGTGCCAACGATTGCTTCCTTTCTGCCCTCTAATGTCACTTCAAAAATCTTCATGTTAAAATCACCGCTGCCAAATAGGATCAAACCGATTATGTACCCTGACACAACGAGTGTTGCTACCAATAGCAATGCGTAGATGATGACAGCGATATATTTTGAGAGTAAAATGCTCCATCTTCTGTGAGGCCTGATCAGCAGCTGTTTGATGGTTCCATCAGAGAATTCAGCAGCGACATTGGCACTGCCTACAATGACGACGAACAGCGTAACAAGTGAGCTGACACCGATCACAACCTCATTCATGAAGTGCCAATTTGTTTTGGCTGTTGGATCAATATCTTTGTCCAGATATTCTTGATTCTGGTCAATTTGTGTCTGAATGAAAGGTTTTTCTTCCTCAGGTGCTGATGGCAGCTGATTCTCCAGCATATGGATTTCTGCCTGGATATCCTCGCGCCAGTTAGGGTTTGGTTCGCCACTGAATTTCATATAAATAATACCGGCAATTAAAACAGCCAATACAATGATGATCATATAGATCCAGCTCGCCATTTTACCGAAAATCTTCATCAATTCATTTTGGATTAATGCTATCATACCATCTGCTCCTTTTTATCCTTATTGGTGATTTCCAAGAAGCGGTCTTCCAAAGTTGCTTTCACATTTAGAATTTCATAAACATCAATATCATTCATGACCAACAGCTTGTTAATTTCAGGAATAGCTTCTTTCTCAACGGAAAGTGTTAAGCGCTGATCTTTTATTGAGGAAATTTTAACAGTCGGCATTTTTTCCTTTAAGAGTTTCGATGCCATGTTTACGTTAGAAACTTCAATCTCAACAGCACGTAAAGCTTTATCTTCTGATGCTTCATTTTCGTTCATCGTCGAAATGTGAATGAGCTTACCATGTTCGATAATCGCAAAACGATCACACATCAGCTGCATCTCTGATAACAGGTGAGAAGAAACTAATACAGATGTCCCCTGGCTAGCCAATAATCGCAGATAATCCCTGAATTCCCTGATTCCCTGTGGATCAAGTCCATTCGTAGGTTCATCAAGAATCAAAATCGAAGGTTTATGTAGTATGGCCTGTGCTACACCTAATCTTTGGCGCATTCCGAGTGAATAGGTACGGACTTTATCATGAATCGCGTGCTGCAAACCCACTAGCTCAGTTACTTCCTCGATTCTTTCTTCAGTGATATCAGTTAGTGCCATCCGCGCATAATGTCGTAAATTTTTGTATCCACTAAGGTATTTGTAAAACTCGGGATTTTCTACGATAGCACCAAGCTCATTCATTGCTAAAGTAAAAGAATCGTCCAGGTTATGTTCATTTACCATTACTGTACCGCTCGTTCGATTGATCAAACTGACAATCATGCGGATAATTGTCGTTTTACCTGCACCATTCGGACCCAAAAGACCAAATATTTCCCCGCGTTCCACTTCGAAACTTACGTCATTAACGATGGTTTTTTTGCCGATTGTCTTTGTTAAAGATTTTACCTCAAGGGCAAATTGCGACATAGATTCTCCTCTTTTCTATTTAAAAGTAAACAAAATGGATGTATTGATTATTCACATAAGTTAATACGATGAAAATTGTAAAAAGTTACAAAAAAAGCAAAAAAGTTTTCTTTTTTTATTATGAATGAGTTAATCACTATATATAATTAAACAATAAAAGCTTTTTGTTATCAGCCGTTAGTGTATATTGCCGTCCAATAATACAAACGCTATATGTGATGTTCTTTGGAATATCATGCGTTTCAAAAAATCCACTCCTGAGGTGATTGTATGAGTTACAAAGATCATTTGGATCCGCACTCAGAACTTTTCCACCACACTTGGACAAGGCGCAAGCGTTTAAATTCGCAGGTTAATGGCCAGACGCAGGTATCAAAAAATACCATTCTTGCGCGAGGCAATGCGAAAGCACACCGCTGGTAAAGGATGCTTCGAAACGTAAAAAAGGAAAAGGCTTTTGGCCTTTTCCTTTTATTTATTGCAAAAATATAAAGTAAATCAATCCAGCCAAAATGATTCGATAAATCGCAAATGGAACCAATTTGATTTTGTCAATCAATTTCAAAAAGAATTTGATGAAAACCAGAGCGAAGACAAATGCACTAATAAAACCTACGATGAAAAATGGCAAAGCGTCTACCGAGAAATACTGCCAGTTTTTCAAGAGTGATATGCCGCTTGCTCCTAACATAATTGGAACAGCCATGATGAACGTGAAGTCAGATGCAGCCCTGTGGCTCATGCTGAGCAGGACTCCGCCTGCAATCGTGGAACCTGATCGAGAGAATCCTGGCCATAAGCCTAAACATTGGAAAAGTCCTACACCAAAGGCTTGTTTATACGTGATTTGGTCAACATCTTCTGTTTTTAGGTTTTTAGGCTGAAGACGGTCTGCAATAATCAACAGGATGGCTCCAATAACCAGGCCTATGATTACTGTCTCGACAGAAAACAAATGTTCATCGATATAATCTTCGAATAACACTCCGGTAACGCCTGCTGGAATTAATCCAACAATCACTTTTGACAGACTTAATCTGCCAGTCGAATCTCCGAAAGATTCTTTTTTGTTTAAGCCCAATAAATTTAAGAATCTGTTTTTAAATACAATTACCACAGCTAAAATGGAACCTAGCTGGATCACGACTTTAAAAGTATTTGCCACTTGCTCTGTAAATAATTCCTTCGAGTGAAGCAGCAGGTCATCTACGATAATCATATGCCCTGTAGATGATACCGGGGCAAATTCAGTTAACCCTTCTACTAAACCGAGTATAAATGCTACGAATAATTCCCAAAAATTCATGAATCAATAGCTCCTCTGTTTTAAAGATTGCAATGTGCCTCATTCCTTTTTATCCTTTTTTGCATTTTTAGTCAACTAAAAAAGCAGCTATAAGAGGCTGCCTTTTAAAAACACTTCTGAAAAACGAACAGTTTTTGACCAAAATAATTGGTGATTGTATATATACCTGCACCGATAATAATAGCCAGATTGTCAGAAGAGATAAATTCTTGCCTGCCTTCGATTAGGCCTGAGAAGGATCTGCTGACTGAGAAGGATAAAAGGTAGCAAATTAGGATCACTGCTGTGAATCTTACAGCCCCCTCTTTAATTGGAATTTTGCTATTAAAGGTAAATACCCTGTTCAACAGGAAGCTTACTGCTGCTCCAGAAGTGTTACCTGTAAGGGTTGCAATCCAATAAGGCCACTTCAATCCATTTTTTAATAAAAACATTAAGCCAAGGCCAATGAAGGTATTCAATACACCGACCAGGAGGAATTTTAGGAAAGTTGGATTTATGATAAGTGAGCGTATGAGCCAATTTACCAGCTTATTAGTTATTTTCAGACAGCTTCCGAGCTTCAGTGCCAAGTGGCTCATAGACCATTCCTTCCGAATTCATCAGCTTCCTTGATACAGGAAGATTGAATAAATCGATATCGACAATATACTTTGGCCTCCGCTTTGTTTCTTTGTAGATTTTTCCTATGTATTCTCCTACCAGTCCAAGCGCAATAAGCTGCAGGCCGCCAATCAGCCAGATGGATGTGATTAAAGAGGTCCATCCAAGCTGAGTATTACCAAAAAATTTCAAAGCAAGAAAATAAGCACCGAATGCCATGCTGACAAAAAATGAAATACATCCAACTAGCAGAACAAATCTGATTGGTGTAACGGAAAACGAAGTGATGCCATCGAACGCGAAAGCAAACATCTTTTTTAAAGGATATTTTGTCTCTCCAGCTGAGCGTTTCTTCCTTTCATAAAAAACCGAAGTTGAGCTGAATCCAATCAACGGGACAATCCCGCGCAAAAACATGTTCGCTTCAGCAAAATTTTCTAGCTCGTCTACAGCGCGCCTGCTCATTAAGCGAAAATCTGCATGGTTAAAAACTAGCTGTACGCCAAGTTTTCCCATTACCTTATAGAATCCCTCTGCTGTGGACCTTTTAAAAAATGAATCGCTGTCTCGCTTGCTTCGAACACCATAAACGACTTCATAACCCTCTTTATACTTACAAATCATTTCTTTTATAGCGATTACGTCATCCTGCAGGTCTGCATCTATTGTAATAAGGCAATCTGAAGCCTCTTTTGCTGTAAAAAGACCTGCAAGCAATGCGTTTTGGTGCCCAACATTTCTGGATAGCTTCAAGCCTTTTACATATTCACCTTTGAGACTTTCTTTATAAATCATATCCCAGGTATGATCTTTACTCCCATCATCAACAAAAAGGATCATACTTTTTTCTGAAACCTTCGAGTTGGAAATCATTTCATACATGATTGTTCTTAACTGTTCAAACGTCTCTTGTAGTACTTCTTCCTCGTTGTAAC
>NZ_JBAVFI010000385.1:0-2085 GCF_049588175.1 Mesobacillus sp. | reverse complement strand
GTCTTCCTTATTGAAGACCGCAGAACCTGCTACAAGCACTGTTGCACCGGCTTCTACACAAAGCTTGGCAGTTTCTTCATTTACTCCGCCATCAACTTCAATTTCAAGATTTGGGTTCACCGCATCTGCCATTTCCTTTACCTGCCTGATTTTCGGAAGGACAGAAGAGATGAAGTTTTGGCCTCCAAACCCTGGGTTGACTGACATAAGCAGGACCATGTCTAAATCCTCAATGATATGCTTCAGGCTTTCCACCGGTGTTGCCGGATTGATGACGGCACCGGCCTTGACACCTGTCGATTTAATCAATTGGATTGTCCTGTGCAAATGTCTGGATGCTTCCACATGAACAGTAATGTAATCCGCACCCGCCTTTGCAAATGCTTCAATGTACTGGTCAGGATTTTCAATCATTAAATGTACATCAAGCGGCAACTTTGTAATTGGACGGATTGCTTCCACAATAAGCGGGCCGATCGTAATATTTGGTACAAAATGGCCATCCATTACATCAACATGGATATAATCTGCTCCGCCTTGCTCGACATCCTTAATTTCATCGCCAAGCCTCGCAAAGTCTGCTGACAAAATTGAAGGTGCTATTTTCACCATGATTAGTACCTCGGCTTTCTATCCTTTATTTCTAATAAAAAGTCCTTATAATGCTCATACCTGTATTCAGGCAGAGTCCCGGATTCAACCGCTGCTTTTACAGCACATTTAGGCTCTGCCATGTGAAGGCAGCCTCGAAACTTGCAAGACTCACTGATTTCGTAAATATCCGGAAAACAGGAGTTCAGTTCTTCGGCCTCAATTTCGGTAAACTCCAATGAACTAAAACCAGGGGTATCCGCAACAAGGCCATTATTAATTGTGATTAACTCTACGTGTCTTGTAGTATGCTTTCCCCGTCCCAGATGGGAAGAGATATCATCTGTTTTCAATTCCAGGTCCGGACGGATCGCATTAAGCAGGGAAGACTTCCCGACACCCGACTGTCCAGCAAAAACAGAGATTTTCCCCTCGAGATGGGGACTCAACTCCTCAAGGCCAGAGGATGTTTCAGATGAGGTTAAGATAACCTCATACCCCGCTTTGCGGTAATCAGCTGCGAATGATTCAAGCCGCCTTTTTTGCTCTTCAGAAGTCAAATCCATTTTCGTAATACAAATGAGTGGCTGGATATGATTATACTCAACTAACACTAGGAACCGGTCAAGCAGGGTAGTGCTGAAATCAGGTTCAACTGCTGAAAAAACAAGAATCGCCTGGTCTACGTTGGCAATTGGAGGGCGGACCAGTTCATTCTTCCGCCCTTTTACCTCAAGAATATAGCCTTCGGTATTATTGTCTGCCTGGAAAACGACCTCATCGCCTACCAGCGGATTCACCTTATTCTTTCGGAATACACCTCGCCCGCGGCATTGAACGATTCCATCCTTGTTCGCAACATAATAAAACCCGCTCAGCGCCTTAATGATTTTGCCCTCAGGCATAGCAACACTCCCTGTCTGTTAATCTTTTGGATAATCTACTGCACCCTCGAGGATGACTTTACCATCGCTTATTACTTTATAATAACCTTCTCCGCCAGGCGGAATATGAAATTCTACTGGGTATTTTGTATCCTCAACGATTTCGATAGTGTCATATGGAACAGTATCGTTATTGTCCAAATCACCAATGAAAATCTGGACTTGTTGTGGCTGTCCCGCCAACGTCTGATCGTAAGGAATAGGAATTTCAAACTTCTCTCTTTTCGGAAGTTCTTCTATCCCCTTAGAAATTACCACATTTACCTTGCTGCCCTTCTTTAATTGAGTTCCGGCTGACGGATCCTGTGAAATGACTTCACCTTTAGGTACAGTATCATGAAACTCTTCTGTAATCTCAATTTTCAGCCCTGTTGAATCCTCATAATTCTGGAGCCCTTTCTCATTTAAGCCTCTAAAATCATCCAAAGTAATTAGCTCAGGCCCAAGGCTGACGGTGAATTCAATAGTCGTTTCCTCAGGAATCACTGATTCGCCATCAGGAGGATATTGGTCCAGAATGGTTCCTGGCTCACTATCATTATGTTCTCCA
>NZ_JBAVFI010000384.1:0-5776 GCF_049588175.1 Mesobacillus sp. | reverse complement strand
AATAAGCCCCCTTGGCCCTTGGTTACCTGAAATAACAAAAAATAGAAAAAGTGGTCACCAATAAGCCCTCTTGGTTACCTAAATTAACAAAAAATAGAAAAAGTGGTCACCAATAAGCCCCCTTGGTTACCAGAATTAACAACATATAGAAAAAGCCGTCACCAATAAGGCCGCTTGGTTACCTGAATTAACAAAAAATAGAAAAGTGGTCACCAATACGGTCTCTTGGTAATCAAAAGAAAAAAGTGGAAGCAGAATGGTCATGAGAAGCGCTCCATAACCATTCAGTCCGCTTTTTTACATGCTAATGGTGAACAGAGGCTTAAAAACAATAGTAACAACGGTTATGAAAACAGCCTTTCCATAAAAGCTAACAGAACAATAACTTGTTCTATTTTTTAAGCCGCAGACTAAAATAGTTATTGAAGGGTTGTACGTAAAGGGGGAAAAGCTATGGCGAGAAAAATGGGCTTTTATGGAGTAATCGCCTATGTGCTCTACGGATTTGCGGTATATTGGTACCTATTTTATTTTGCAGATACAAATCTTCCGTTTGAATTTGAAGGCTCGAGGGCGGATCCGGCGACTTTTTTGAATGGCAGGGAATTGATGCTCAGCGAGGAATATTCAAAAATCAGGAACTTATTATTCTTTCTCTCTACACCATTTGAATGGCTGTTTTACTTTTTGATCTTGCTGTTAGGACTCTCCAAAGCCTTTAAAAAATGGGGAGAACAAACATCCAAGAATAAATACGGCCAAACGGCCATCTACTTAATCTGGCTTTCGTTCTTTGCGTTCGTTGCAACATTCCCGCTTAGCTATATCAGCTATACACTTTCAAAGACGTATAATATTTCAACCCAGACGTTTGCTTCGTGGATGAAGGATGAATTGATCGATTTCTGGATCAATTATGCAATGATGTTCGTGATCGTTGTGGTCCTGTACTGGCTGATGAATAAAAGCAAAAGGTTCTGGTGGCTGTTCGCATGGCTGCTGTCGGTGCCGTTTACGCTCTTCATTATGTTCCTCCAGCCGGTCGTGATCGATCCGCTGTATAATGACTTTTACCCGCTAAAAAACAAGGAGCTCGAAACGAAAATCCTTGATCTTGCAGAGCAAGCGAACATCCCTGCGCAGCATGTGTTTGAAGTGAATATGGCTGAAAAAACGAATGCTCTTAACGCATATGTTACTGGTATCGGTTCTAATTCCCGCATTGTCCTGTGGGATACGACCCTGAATCGGCTGAATGATGACCAGATTCTGTTCATCATGGCCCATGAAATGGCCCACTATGTAGAAAAACACATCTATATCGGTATTGGCGGATATCTGCTCCTATCTCTCGTCGGCCTGTATGCTGTTTCACGATTGATGAATTGGGCAATCGCGTGCTGGGGACGAGAATTTAAAATCACGGATCCCGGCGATCTCAAATCGCTGCCACTCTTCCTTATGTTCCTGTCGATGATGATGTTTGCAGCAAGCCCGGTTTCAAACCTTGTTTCACGCTATCAGGAAACCCGCGCTGATAAATATGCGATTGAAATGACTGATAATACAGATGCGGCGATTTCATCCTTCCAAGAACTGACAAAGGCAGGGCTTAGCCAGGTTAATCCTCCATTTATGGTGAAGATTTTCAGGTACGGACACCCGACTATGCTTGAAAGAATATCCCGTCTTGAGGATTATGAAGTGCAGAAGCGGAATGAACAAGAGTGAAAATGAAACAATTAGCCCCTGAATGAATTTTCAGGGGCTGTTTTTATTTATTGTAAAATAATAAAAACCCCCTTTATGGGGGATTTCACTCATCTACGTTCCAAATTGTTTATTCAGATCCTTCAACTCTTCTGTCAGGGATAGAAATAAAATCTGGTCGCGTTCATCTATTGCTTTATCGATTTTAGACAGCAATTTTTCTTTTTTCGTGTTTAATTGGATTTCAGAAATAAGCATGTCAACATACAGGTCCAGAACAAAAGATTCTTTGGCTTTTATGCGTTTCATCACACTGGCCTTCATGATTTCAGAATACGATTTTTCTTTCACTGACCTCACCTCTTAGACCTTTTTTATATTATATGGAGGAAAGAAAAGATAATCAACTAAATTTTTATAATTTTTAGAAAATTTTTCTCATTGGTTTAAATGTGGCTAAATTAGGAATTTTTCATGAGAGGAAAGAAAATTTTAGCAATTATGTTACAATAGGGTATATGGTATTTTAGGAGATGAAGGAATGACAATCAACCAAAAGAATTTAGTAGAAGAGTACGAAATAAATCCTTTTACAATGATCATTCTTCCTGAAGAATACGGAAGCAAGACCTACAGCAAGGTAATAGAATTGGAAGAGGAGTATTTGTCTCCGTTCAGGCCGATTGAAATCGTAAAAAAAAGCTGTAAATACTTTGGCTCCAGTTATGAAGGGAGAAAAGAAGGAACACGACAGCTGACAGGGATTACCCATAAAATCCCCATCATTATCGACCCCATAAGCTCCATTTACTTTATGCCCACAAGTTCACCTGCAAATCCAGACTGTATATGGGTGTCACATGAGCATGTTTTGTTCCATAAAAAGGTGGATTCCCATAGCACACAGGTTATCTTCAGAAATAAAAAATCCATTACCTTGCCGGTATCTCACCATTCATTTGAAAACCAGCTGCTGCGCACATCCTTGCTTCGCACAAAATTTATGCAGCGGATGAAAGAAACTGAACGGAAAGCCCTTTACTTGCTCCATGGACCAAAATATAGTGAAGCACAGGGATATCATCATGCTAGTTTAGTAAGTGAAGTTTTTAGGGATAATTAAGCTATTTTATATTATCTGTAAGTGGATCGAGGGAATCCGGATTATAACCGGATTCCTTTTAGTTTTTATCCAGAGGAACATCGACTTGCTTGAACTTCTTGAGTAAATAATAAAGCATCAATTCCTGGACCTTGTTGCGGATGCGGGGATTAAAATAATTGTGGTGTTCTTCGTAGCCTTGATAAATGAAGAGGAACATCGTAAATGCATCATCACGCTTTACTTCCTCAACCTTAAGGTTATGCTTTTTTAAATAGCTTTTTACCTTAGCGAGTTCTTTCTGGACTGCCTTCATTGTTTCTTCGATTAGCTCCAAATATGGCTTCTTTAATTTGAATGGACTTTTTTCAACGACAGAAAGATCCCGGTTCAGCACGACAAGCACCATCGGCAAATAAATGGCCTGTTCCATGATATCGCGGTCTTGTTCAGGAATCCTTGTCATTTTGCTTTGCCCCTTTATGAGTGGAATAGAACATTTGTTCGTTATTATCGTACTGGATTTTTTAGCGGATTTCAAGAGTGTAAAAAAAATTTCCTGCTCCTTATCATAATTTCCAAACGATATATAAAAATTTCAATGTATTTATCCAATCATTTTAAGCGTAAAAGAATTTTTAATTGAAAAGAAGGAAATATATTTCTGTTATCGAAATAAAATAAATAAACAATTTTTATTTGGAAGGGTGGCTGCTCCGATGGGAGAAAAAAGATTCCTCAAAGCAGAAGATTTATACGTATTGAAGTCCGTAACAGATCCTCAACTTTCACCTGATGGCAAGAAGTGTGTATTTGTTCAGACTGATATGCTGGAAAAAAAGAATGACTATGTCTCTAATTTATACATACTCGATCTCGAAGAAGGCGGCGAGCCGAAGCAATGGACGTATGGGGAAAACCGCAACCACTCACCTAGATGGTCTCCTGACGGATCACAGCTTGCGTTCATTTCCAATAGAGCAGGTAAAAATCAAGTTTATGTACTGGATGCAGCCGGAGGCGAGGCAAGGCAGGCCACAAGCTTTAAAAATGGTGCAAGCGGGCCTGTATGGTCGCCAGATGGTTCTAAACTAGCCTGTTCGGTTTTCCTCAAACCAGAAGAAGATTTACTGGAGAAGGAAGAAGAGCAGAAGGATGAAAAGGAGCTCGTGCCTTTTGTAGCAGAAGAAATGAAGTATAAGTCAGATGCTGCGGGTTTCTGGGATGGAAAGTATAAGCAGACAGCAATTATAAGTCTTGTGGATGGCAAAGCAGAGCTCATTACAAAGAGAGAAGCAGATTACCACCTGCAGTGCTGGTCACCTGACGGCAAAAAAATTGTCCTGTCAGCGGATGAAACGGCAGAGCGTGATTTCTCATTTAAAAGCGATTTATTGCTGATGGATGTGGAAACGGGCGAAATCACTAAACTAACGAATGGAAAAGGATACTATGGCAGCGCTGCTTTTTCACCTGATGGAAAATACCTTGGTTATACCGGCCATGAAAGAGAGTTTGAAAATGCAACCTTGCCTCAATTGTGGATACAAGAATTAGCTACAGGCAATGTCCAATGCATCACCGAGAATATGGATATCCTTGTAGGAGATGCAGTTGCAGCGGATTTTCAGCAAGGTGCCCAGAGCCCTGCTTTTTTATGGGGCGAGGATAGCGAGAGTTTTTATTTCCTTGCAAGCGACCAGGGCAATACGGTCATCTATTTTGGGAATATAGCTGGTGAAATTTATCCTGCCTTGCTGGAAGCGCAGCATGTATATGGATATACACTTGATCGAAAAAATCAGAGAATCGTAGCTGCAATCAGCAATCCGGTTTTGCCAGGGGAGCTATTCCAGTTGGAAGTAACAACAGGAGAAATGAAGCAGCTTACTTCTGTGAATGAAAAATTCCTGAATGAAGTTAGATTATCGATGCCAGAGCCAATTTCGTTTGCGGCAAGTGACGAAACTCCGCTTCATGGGTGGATCATGAAGCCAGCTGGCTTTGAAGCTGGAAAGAAATATCCGCTGATTCTGGAAATACACGGCGGACCACACGCACTCTATGCAAACACCTATTTTAACGAATTCCAAGTCCTTGCCTCAGAAGGATACGCAGTTTTGTATATCAATCCGCGTGGCAGCCATGGGTACGGACAGCAATTTGTCGATGCAGTTCGCGGCGATTATGGCGGCGGAGATTACCAGGATGTCATGGACGCAGTTGACTATGTGCTAGAAAATTATGATTTCATTGACAGTGAAAGACTTGGTGTGACCGGTGGAAGCTATGGCGGCTTCATGACAAACTGGATTGTCGGGCATACGGACCGATTCAAGGCTGCCGTCACCCAGCGTTCAATCTCGAATTGGATTAGTTTTTACGGGGTAAGCGACATCGGCTATTATTTTACAGAGTGGCAAATAAAAGCAGATCTAAATGATATTGAGACATTATGGAAGCATTCACCGCTTGCGTATGCTGATAAAATCAATACTCCTTTATTGATTCTTCACAGCGAAAAAGATTACCGCTGCCCGATTGAGCAGGCGGAACAGCTGTTTATCGCCTTGAAGAGACAGGGAAAAAAATCGAAGTTCATCCGCTTCCCTGAATCAAATCATGAGCTGTCAAGGAGCGGAAAGCCTAACCTGAGGTTAAACCGATTAGCTTATATAGTTGAATGGTTTAATGATCATCTTAAGTAACCGATAGTTGTTGCTAAAAAGATCAATATTAGCTTGCTTTATTGGTCATAGTTGACTTTGATTTGAGCAAACGCTGTAACGTAAAACAATATAAGATTAACCGAGCCCAAATTTATAAAAATCGACTCTGTTAAAGCTGAGAGTTGATTTTTTATAACCTGTTGATTGTAGTGACAGGCGCGCAGACTCAAGCGGGCTCAACGCCAGCCCCTAGAAGAATTTGCTTATGAAAAAGCCGGCAGTTGGGCTTTTTCAT
>NZ_JBAVFI010000383.1:0-3175 GCF_049588175.1 Mesobacillus sp. | reverse complement strand
GAAGCGGATGCATCAGATGAAGGGATCAAACTCAAAAAGGTATTTTCCGATGATAATAAAATTATGTTTCAATTGCATCATTCCATCAGTAACCCTTTAGTTATGTCACCTGCAATCGATTATATAGTATGCGGTACGTTTTACAAGGATGGACAGTTCGAACTTGTCGGCATCCACGACCAAGCTCCCCATCATGAAGTCTATCTAAAAGCAGCTGGTACCGAAGACTGGGAGCCCATCCATCGAGTTGAGAGCAAGGGGCTTGAGATGATGGCTAGTACACTTGCAAATCAATATTGGCGTTACTCCACTTTTACCTCATAATTAAAAAAGAACGGAAAAGCATCCAGTTGCTTTCCGTTCTTTTTCTTATTAATCTATACTGCCTGCGTTCACTGAAAAGTGAAAAGAAAGAAAACGGCTCCTATAAGAACCGTTTCCTAATATTCGGCGGTGGCAGCATGCAGCTTTCCTTTTGCCCAAACCATTTATATCGATTTTTGGCAATCAGGTCATAAACAATATTCCTTATTGGACTCGGAATGATGATAAAACCGTATAGCATTTTCCATGCCCCTTGCAAGTGGCGGCTGACTCTTAGCGCCGCCGTCGATTTATAATATACCTTATCATCTTCAATTAAAATCATGCTGTCTACATCGGCAGGAACATTGTGTTTCTTCACCAGATTCTGCCCAGCTTCACTCTGCAGAGAAGCAAACTGAAAAATCCCTTCTGGATCCCGATTTAAAATAAACTGGACACTCGCATCACAGAAGTTGCATACTCCGTCAAACAGAATAACAGGATGCATCGAACATCCCTCCTAGTATCAGACTTGGTTAAATCCTATACTATATCTTTTATCCTCTAGAATGATAATAAAACAAATAAAATCATTCGTTTTTCTATTAACTTGTTTCAATCGTATATATACATAACACCCACTATCATACGTACCGCCCTAACTCCATGCAACTGTTATTTCCTTTTAGACACATTAATCATTTTTTCAATAATGATTTTAAAATCTTCCTCATTGGGATAATGGGCAGAGTTTTCAAGTGTAATAAACTCTTTGTCTCCCTGTACCTCTAATTGGTTATAAAAGTCGAGTGATAAATCATAGTTAGTTAGCTTATCATGTTTCCCCTGGAATATATATATTGGTGAATATACTCTCCTAATAGTTTGTAGATCCACTTCTTGTTGAATCTCTTTTTGCAATTCTTTGGCTGTAAACAAGCTGAATTTCGCACCACTCACGAGGACGCTATAAATATCTTTCAACGTATAGTCAGGACTGATAAATATAGGTTTTACATAGTTAAGTATATTTGCCTTTTTTACCTTTTCATCGCTGTAATTATCTCCGCCAAATTGGCTGATATACTTGCTGAATTTCTCTTCTTTTTCTATCGTGTATGGTGGCTCGCCAAATGATGCCAGATCTTCCTTCAGCTTCTTGTCATTCTTTTTAACTGCAATATCCCATAACCACTCTGTAGATAACCTTTGATTTTCAGCATTATTAACAAATTGGGATATACCAAAATAGCCCTTAATTTTTTCGGGATGTTCTTCAACGATCTTCATTCCGATAATCGATCCCCAGGACATTCCAGATAAATAAATCATGTCTTGATCGAACCGTTCAGTCAGATAATCAATAATCTGTTTCGTATCGTCCACAAATTGATGTACATTCATTGTTTCAATTGGAATATCCTTATGATAGCTCTTGCCAGCACCCCTTTGATCATAATAGACTGCAATAAAGTTCTCCGCAAGATCAGGATAGACGCCTCTTGAACTTACCCCGAATGGAATTGGCTGACCAGGACCGCCATGTAAAAACAAAATAATTGGCCTATCTGTACTTTTACTTTCAATGAAAATAAATTGTTTTGTGCCATTCACATGTAATTCAACTAACTCCGCTATACCTCCCTCCTTAATCGCATTTTGACTTTTACGCAGAGTGTTATTTTTCAAAAAATATCGCAGTAACATGAAAGTTAAAATAACCAGGATGATAACAATAATAAGTACCCCAAGAACCTTCCCCAACTTTAATCCCCCATTTTATATCTAAATTACTGTTGATCTCATTTTAATATAAGATCATTTCTCTATATACCATTATTTTCTAATCCCGCCTGACAAAAAATTGATGTCTTTACGGTTCTGTCAGAACGAGATATCTACATTCTTTATGAATTTTTCAATTTTTCGATACCATTTTCTATTAACGCAAATCCCCAAAGTTGCCTTGGTGCTACAAACTCACTTACACTAAATCAGGAAATAGATAAAAGGATTCTATGTACGCATTGAATGGCTACGACAGACGGAAAAACATATAATAGAAAAAAAGAAAGAAAAGAGGAAAAGGAATGGATGAAGAAACAAAGATGTGTTCTGCATCGAAAGTAATAAAGACAAGCAGGGTGTTTCCCCTCGATACAAACAACCATGGAACGCTTTACGGAGGAAAATTGATGAGTATGATTGATGATGTTGCGTCAATATCTGCATCCCGCCATGCAAGATGCGACATTGTCACGGCATCGACTGATTCAGTCGACTTCCTGATCCCCATACAAAAGGATCATTCTGTTTGCCTCGAATCATTTGTGACATGGGTGGGAACATCATCAATGGAAGTATTTGTAAAAGTCATATCTGAAGACCTAATGACAGGTGAAAGAAAACTTGCAGCTACTTCATTCCTGACGTTTGTTGCCCTGTCAAAAGAAGGCAAGCCTGTATCTATCCCAAAAGTCGTCCCTAGTACACAAGAGGAAATCATGCTTCATGAAAGTGCGGCAGAGAGAGCCGAAAACAGGAAAAAGAGAAGGAAAAAAAGCAGGGAACTTGCTAAGAAAATGGATATAGAGCTTCCATGGTAGTAGAAAGCATCCCATTCAACTGACTTGCTGAAGGAACCTACCCGAAAAGGTTGGGTTCCTTCTTATTTTAGGTAGTCGACTAGATTTGCAGGCTTGTTTTCGCGTTAAACTGTCTATCATCATGCTCTTTCCAAAAGGAATAAAGTAAAATCAGACGCAAAAAGCAAAGATATTCACCAGCAAGTCTATGAATGGACCGAAAAAATGCGAGCCATAAAGAAGGAGCGCGGTGATATATGGTAAATTAGCAGATGGTTCTCAGG
>NZ_JBAVFI010000382.1:0-1861 GCF_049588175.1 Mesobacillus sp. | reverse complement strand
GAAACAACACTTATCGGCAGCAGGTGTAGAGTATATTGAAGACGACAATCTGCCTGGCGCCAATCGCATTTATGTTCATGATCCGTTTGGGAACAGGATTGAATTGCTGGAGTGGATTTAACTAACGACCATTTCTTGCTTGTTTGCTTGGTTTTCAATCGCACTAAAATTTGGTATAATATTTAGAAAAGCGAAATATTCGTACCGAGAAAGAAGTGTTGATGAAATGACCCAGCAGCAAAAGGCAAAACGCAACTTAATCATCATGTGGTTTGCGAATTTCTTCATCGCCGGCAGCATGACAATGGTTATGCCTTTTCTCTCACTGTATATTGAAACGTTCGGCGATTTTACGGAAAAGTATGTCCAGAACTGGTCCGGAATTACGTTCAGCATAACCTTTGTCACTGCATTTCTATTCTCTCCGGTCATTGGCAGGATGGGTGACCGGTTTGGCCGAAAGAAAATCCTGATTTTCATGGCCTTTGGGATGGGATTATCTATTTTCCTGCTTGGATTTGCCCATTCTGTTTGGCAGTTATTTTTACTGAGAATGTTCATGGGCTTGTTCTCAGGTTTCATCCCTGTATCCCAGGCGCTCATTTCCACCCAGACACCGAAGGAACATGCTGGCAAGGTATTGGGTACATTACAGACAGGCAGCATAACAGGCTCCCTGCTTGGGCCGATGATTGGCGGCGTGCTGGCTGATTCTTTAGGATACGCTGCCACCTTCCAATCCACATCAGTCTTTATCCTCGTTTCCGGTCTGTTAGTGTTCAAGGTAATGGAACACAGAATCGATATTAAAAAAGGCACGAAGACCAATTACAGCCGTAAAGAGGTTATTCAGCATATTCTTAAAAATCCAATCATGGTGAATGTTCTTTTGATGTCAATGCTTGTCCAGATTGCCCATTTCAGCATTCAGCCGATTTTATCCCTATATGTCGGTGAATTGCATGGACATGTAAATCTTGCATTTTACTCAGGAATTGCCTTTTCAGCGGCAGGACTGGGGAATTTAATGATGGCACGAAATTGGGGGAAGATTGCGGATAAGGTTGGCTATATAAAAATCCTTGTCATTCTTCTGTTTTTATCGGCCATCGTTTATTTGCCAGGTGGTTTCGTCGAGAATATCTGGCAGCTTGTACTGATTAGATTCCTGCTTGGGATCACAATTGGCGGAATTATCCCGGTCAGGGTTGCGTATATCAGACAGGAAGCACCGATTGCGATGCAGGGCGAAGTACTCGGCTACAACACGAGCCTCCGTTTCTTTGGGAACATTATCGGTCCCGTGCTTGGCGGTTTTCTTGCAGGCTACTACGGATTCACTTCTGTTTTTATCGTAACAAGCGGACTGCTGCTCGTGAGCGGACTCGTCCTCTACGGATCAATGCATCGCAATCCACAGTATGTGAAGGACACCTTTTAGAGTTTTAACGCAGTAACGCACCGGGGGTCAGACCCCCGGTGCGTTACTATGTTAAAGTGAATTATTCTTGGAAATGCATTCACTTGACTTAAAATAATTTTTCTATTGCTTTGAAACGCGTATTTTAGTAATACGAAAATAATTAATAAAAAAAGATAGATAAGCGCAAACTTATCTATCTTTTTTTATAGTATTGCGCTTATTCATCCCACCTTTGGGAACAAATACTTTATAGATAAACATACGAAACAAACATCGTCAGAAATAAAAAAGATTTTAACCACCTTTGTCACTTATCCTTATAACAATAATTCAGATCGGGTGATTACATTTGGAAGTACAAGCATTGCACGAGGTTGAAAAATTAGCTTTAAAAAAGCATAAAATCTTTAAGCAGAGTAAAGTTAGATACTTAGCGAG
>NZ_JBAVFI010000381.1:0-7367 GCF_049588175.1 Mesobacillus sp. | reverse complement strand
ATGTACAGCATGAATGACACTGCCTGCTGCAAGGAACAACAAAGCTTTAAAGAAAGCATGAGTCATCAAATGGAATACACCGGCAACATAGCCGGCAGATCCTAATGCAAGCATCATATAGCCAAGCTGGCTGACGGTTGAAAACGCAAGAACGCGTTTGATATCAGTCTGTACAAGGCCAATTGTAGCGGCAAAGATCGCCGTGAAGGCACCAATGATAGCTACTGTCATCATGGCTGCCTCACTCGCATTGAATAACGGGAACAGCGATGCGACTAAATAAACACCCGCTGCAACCATTGTCGCTGCGTGGATTAACGCAGAAACTGGAGTTGGGCCTTCCATCGCGTCAGGAAGCCATGTGTGAAGCGGGAACTGACCTGATTTACCAACCGCCCCGATGAAAATCAGGATGGCAGTCAAGGTAATCATTGTGCCAGAAATAGCGCCCTCTTCTACTGCTGCAAAAATCTCATCATATTCGAAGCTGCCAGTTTGCCAGAATAATAAAATCATCCCAATCAGCAGCCCGACATCCCCGATACGGGTCATGATGAAGGCTTTTTTCGCAGCCGCTTTGGCGCTTTCTTTGTAAAAATAGAATCCGATCAACAGGAATGAACCTACACCGACAAGCTCCCAGAAAATATATGTCTGAAGAAGATTCGGCGAGATTACAAGACCTAACATCGCAAATGTAAATAACCCTAGATAAGCATAGAAAACCGGGATCCGCTCATCACCATGCATATACCCTTTTGAATAGGTATGTACAAGGAAGCTGACAAGAGATACAATCACCAGCATCAATGCATTTAATTGGTTTACTTCAAAGCCCGCAGTCAGTTGTAAATCCCCTATTGTCAGCCAAACGGTTTCAGCTTTAAAGGTGGACTCCGTCAAGCGCTCGAGAAGCACAAGGATGGAGTATACCAGTGAGGCAAGAGTCGCTAAAATTCCAACGAAGGCACTTGCTTCTTTGAGCTTTTTGCCGAATAGAAGAAGGAATAGAAAGGATACAAGCGGGAACAGCGGAATGAGCCAAGCATTCTCCATTAATATCACAATCCCCTTTTTTGAACGGACGTTGTCTATCATTTATACGTCCGTCAGATTGAGGCCCGTATTACACGGGGCAGTCCAGCTACAAGAAATGTTCCAAACATTAAGCAGCGGGATGTTCCGCCGCCTTCAATCCTACTTAATTTTTGAGCTGATTCATTTCATCAACATTGACCGATCTGCGGTTGCGGTAAAGAGCAATCAAAATCGCTAGTCCCACAGCTGCTTCTGCCGCTGCTACCGAGATGGCAAACAGTGCGAAAACCTGGCCTGTGATGGAAGGGTTCAACCCGTATTTACTGAAGGTTACTAGATTGATATTGACTGCATTGAGCATCAATTCAATCGAGATCAGCACGATAACTGTGTTCCGTTTAGTCAAAGCACCGTATAGTCCGATGCAAAATAGGATAAGTGCAAGTGCAAGAAAGGCTGAAACTGGAACAGAACTCATTCCTTATCCCCCTCCTTATCATCATTTCGCGCCAATACGATAGCGCCTACCAGCGCTACAAGCAGGATTACGGATGTCAGCTCAAATGGAATGATGTATTTGGAGTAAAGCGCCATTCCGATTTGTTCTGTGTTATTTTCATGCAGCGTATTCGGGACTGCTTCAAAACTCAAGTCATAAATTCCGTAATAAACAGCTGCGCCGAAGCCCAGTACGCCAAGAAGAAGCAGGAGCTTTCTCCATGGACTTGTTTTTTGCTCTTCATCGTCACTGTGGTGGCGGGTAAGCATGATTCCGAATAGCATGATGATCGTGATCGCTCCGGAATAAATCATGACCTGGATCACCGCGATGAATTCGGCTGATAACAAAATATAGATTCCTGCAATACTAACGAATGTAAAGACGAGTGCAACGACCATGTGGATGACCTTGGTAAGGTTCAATAAAAGCACGCCGCCGATTACCGCCACTAAAGCAAGTGACATAAACGCAAAAAATTCGCCTGATAACGTCATGCTTTATTCACCTTCCGTATATTCTCATCATTTTCGTCAAGCCATTCCAGGTTCTTAAATAAGTCATCCCGACTGTATTCAGCAAGCTCAAAGTTGTTCGTCATGATGATTGCTTCAGTCGGGCAAACTTCTGTGCATAGGTCACAGAGGATGCAAAGCTCGAAGTTGATATCATAAGTATCTATGATTTTTCCTTTTTTCGTTGGATCAGGATGCTTTTTACCAGTCAAATTAATGCATTCTGTCGGACAAATGTTAGCACATTGATTACAGACAATGCATTTTTCGGGATAAAACTTCTGGATGCCCCGGAACCTGTCCGGAAGCGGAATTGGTTCGTTTGGATAATCATAAGTGAGCTTGTCACGAGATAATTGTTTAAGGGTATAAGCTAATCCTTTAGTCCATCCTAGCACGTTATTCACCCCTTTTAATGCAGGAAGCAGAGGCGCTTTTTTAAAGCGAATGCTCCCATTCTTATTTTAAATATTGAAAAGTTCTTTTATCAAAGCTGTCAGGAAAATGTTTGCAAGTGCAACCGGCAATAGCACCTTCCATGCGAACTCCATCAACTGGTCTGCACGGATACGAGGGAACGTAGCCCGGAACCAGATTAGGATATACACAACAAGGCTGAACTTAAGCGAGAACCACACAGCGCCTGGGATAAAGCCCAGGAACGGAAGCGGCAGCCAGCCTCCAAGGAAAAGCACAACAATCAAGGCTGACATTGCGAACATATACACATATTCAGCAAGCATGAACATCGCCCAGCGGAAGCCAGAGTACTCGGTATGGAAACCGGCAACTAGTTCGTTTTCCGCTTCAGCAAGGTCAAATGGCACCCTGTTCAGTTCTGCAGTAGCAGCAATGAAGAAGACGATGAAAGCGATTGGCTGCCATATAATGAACCAGCCTTTACTGCCCTGTGCCTCTACGATTTCATTCAAGTTCAGGCTTCCTGAAAGCAGGACAATCCCAAGCACGCTCATGACCAGCGGAATTTCATAGGAAATCATTTGTGCCGCGGCACGCATACCGCCAAGCAAGGAGTACTTATTGTTTGATGCCCAGCCTGCCATTAACATCCCGACAATCGTCAGGCCTGAAATGGCGATATAGTATAGGAAACCAACATTCAAATCAGCAAATTGCAGTTCATCGGTCAGTGGGATGGTCGCCATTACCATGAAGGATGGGGCGAACGCAATCACCGGTGCGATAATGAACAGCGGCTTATCTGCTAATTTCGGGATTAAGTCTTCTTTTACCAAAAGCTTTAATACGTCTGCTACAGACTGCAGAAGACCCCATTTACCGCCCACGTGTGCCGGACCGTAACGTCCCTGCATAAATCCAAGCACTTTTCTCTCAGCTAAAATGGCCATTGTTACGAATCCGAGGATAACGAGCAATAGGACGACTGCCAAGAGAAAGAAAATACCAAAGTTGATCAAGCCAGGGCTATTAGTGAGAAGATCCGCAACCATTAGCCGTCTACCTCCCCAAGAACGATATCAACCGCTCCTAAAATCGCAATCAGATTTGAGATACTTTCGCCCTCTAAAAGTTTTGGAAGGATCTGCAAATTGTAGAAGCTCGGCCTTCTGAACTTGAGACGGTAAGGCTCTTTTTTGCCATCGCTGGATATGTAACAGCCGATTTCGCCTCTGGAGCCTTCGATTCGGACAAACGCTTCCCCTTTTGGAGCCTTGATGATCTTTGGAACCTTGGCCATGATTTCTCCCTCTTTCGGGAATTGTTCCAAAGCCTGTTCGATGATTTTAAGTGATTCTTCGATTTCTCCTAACCTGCAATAGTAACGGGCAAGTGCGTCCCCTTCTTCACGGGTGACAACATCAAAGTCGAAGCGATCATAAATTGAATACGGCTCATCCTTGCGCAAATCCCATTTGACGCCAGTACTGCGAAGGTTTGCCCCGCTCAAAGAATAGTTGATGGCATCTTCTTTTGTATATTTGCCGATGCCTTTTGTACGGTTAAGGAAGATTTCATTCCCCGATACAAGCTGATGGTACCCCTTCAGCTGCCCTCTTAAATAAGGGATAAACTCGGCAATCTTTTCAAGCCAGCCTTCCGGAGCATCCCATTTCACGCCGCCAACACGCATGTAGTTGAATGTCAGGCGCGCACCTGAAAGTTCATTCAGCAGATTCAGGATCATTTCGCGGTCACGGAATGCATACAGCAATGGGCTGGTAGCACCGAAGTCAAGGATGAATGTCCCCCACCATAGCAAGTGGCTGGCAACACGGTTCAATTCCATCGCAAGAACCCTTAGGTACTCAGCGCGTTCAGGAATCTGGATTCCCATCATGGTTTCTACTGCATGGACAAGTACATAGTTATTTGTCATTGCCGAAACATAATCCATTCGGTCCGTGTACGGAATGATTTGGGTATATTGAAGATTTTCCGCGAGCTTTTCCGTACCGCGGTGCAGGTAGCCGATTACCGGCTTCGCTTCAACAATAATCTCCCCGTCGATTTTAAGAACGAGGCGGAATACACCGTGCGTACTAGGGTGCTGCGGGCCCACGTTCAAGAGCATTTCTTCTGTGCGTATCACGGGCTACACCTCCACATCATACGGTTCATAGTCTTTTCTTAATGGGTGGCCGACCCAGTCTTCACCTAGCATGATGCGATGGAGGTTAGGATGGCCTTCAAATTTAATACCAAGCAAGTCGTAAGTCTCACATTCAGGCCAATCTGCACCTGCCCAAAGAGGCTGAACTGATTCGATAACCGGATGGTCACGATCCAGCTTGACCTTCAGTGCAACAATCTGCCTGTTTTTGTATGAGTATAAATGCACATACACTTCCATATGCGTTACAAAATCAGTGCCGTGAAGCTCTGATAAATAATCGAATCCCAGCAGTTCATTGTACTTCAGGAATGCAGCGACACGATGGTACGAATCTTTCTTCGCAACTAGCGTCGGCACATCCTTGGATAACGGGTTAATATAGTAATCTTCTAAAACATCCGCACCAAGGTTGTCTGAAATCACTTTTACATATTTATCAAGATATGGCTGGTTTGGAGAAGGCTTCTTCTCTTCTGCAGGTTCTGCAGCTTCGGTTTTTGCTCCGGCTGCGGATTTTGCCTTTGCGGCTGCGGCTGCTTTTGCCTTTGCGGCGGCAATCGCTTTCGCTTTTTCGTCCTGTGCTGAGCCACCAGCATCTCCGCCCATTGCTGCGGCTTTTGCTTTCGCTGCTGCGGCTGCCTTTGCTTTTGCTACTGCTGCTGCTTTTTTCTTCGCAAGGTCATCATCGTCTCCTGCTGGAGATTCTGACCCTTCACCCGCCTCGGCCTTTGCTTTCAGTTTTGCTGCTGCTGCCGCTTTTGCTTTCGCTACCGCTGCTGCCTTCTTCTTCGCTAGGTCATCATCGTCGCTTGATGGAGCTTCTATTGCTTCACCAGCTTCTGCCTTTGCTTTCAGTTTTGCAGCTGCAGCTGCCTTCGCTTTCGCTACCGCTGCTGCTTTCTTCTTCGCAAGGTCATCGTCTCCTGCTGGAGATTCTGCTGTTTCTCCTGCTTCTGCCTGGCCAGTCGCTTTCATTTTAGCGAGTGCGGCTGCCTTTGCTTTTGCTGCTGCGGCAGCTTTTTTCTTCGCGAGGTCTGCGTCATCTCCTGTTGGCTCTGCCGGAATGGCTGGCGTCTCTGACGCTAATTGCGCATCAGGTGATTCTCCTGCTGCCTGCGCATTCGCTTTCATTTTCGCCAATGCTGCTGCCTTTGCTTTTGCTGCTGCCGCAGCTTTTTTCTTCGCGAGGTCTGCGTCATCACTTGCTGCAGGTTCCTCAGCTTGTTTTTCTTCAGGTGCAGCGACTTTTTCAGCAACCTCTTTCGGATCATTTCCTTCACCAGATTGCTTTGCTGCCAGACGCTGTTTTGCGAGCTCTTTCGCTTTTTCAGCTGCTTCTCTCTTTATCTGCTCTAAATCTTTTTCCCCGCTCATCGGTTAGATCACCTTCTTCCCGGTCTTCGCCTCGTAACGGATTTTCTCTTTTAATTTATTAATCCCGTAAATGAGTGCTGCTGGGTTCGGCGGGCATCCCGGTATGTATACATCAACAGGAACGATCTGGTCGACCCCTTTTACTACTGAATAAGATTTTACGTAAGGACCTCCTGCTGTTGCGCATGATCCCATGGCAATGACCCATTTTGGTTCAGCCAGCTGATCATACAGTCTGCGCACTGTAGGAGCCATTTTTTTCGTAACTGTTCCGGACACGATCATGACATCTGATTGACGCGGCGAGTTCCGGTAAAACGTTCCGAAACGGTCAAGGTCATAGTGCGCGGAGCTGGAAGCCATCATTTCGATCGCACAGCAAGCCAGACCGAATGTCATTGGCCACATGGAGTTGCTTCGTGCCCAGCCTTTAACCTGTTCAAGTGTTGTCACGAATACATTTCTTTGGAGTTCTGCCATTTCAGCAGGTGAAAGATCATCCAATTTTAAATCCATTTTAGCACCTTCTTTTTCCACGCGTAGATGAGTCCAATGAGAAGCAATACGACAAAGATCAGCATTTCAATCAACGCAAAGATCCCTAATTTCTCATAGGCGACAGCCCATGGATACAAAAACGCTGTTTCTACATCAAAAATAACGAACATAAGGGCAAAAACATAATAACGGACGTTAAACTGAACCCTAGCATCGCTGAAAGGTTCCATCCCGCTCTCGTAGGTGGTATATTTGCGCTCATCCTGCTTGTACTTTGGACGCAGCAGCTTAGCTGCGAATAAAGCAACAACCGGAAGCAATACCCCGAGACATAGGAACACAAAGACTATCAAATAGTTATTTTGATATAGATTCAACTGTTCCATGCCCATCCCTCCAATGTTGTAAAATTTTCATACTTATCAAACTTGTAACCGATAACAATTATACCATTGTTGCAAATGTGTGTCGATAAACCTTTGAACAAACTGGCAACCTTCTTCCATGCCTTTTTCAATAGAAAAATAGGGCACAAAAATGACTTGGATTGATAGCCAGAATTAGTCGTCCACTTCCATACATAGTTGCATGGATCGGAATTTATTCTTCTTGTTTTTGACCAGGTGTTTTCTTGAGGATGGCAGCGTTCGGCTTTTCAGGAAAGTGCAGACCATAGAATAAAGCTCGAGCCGTTGCTGTAAATGTATGTAACACCTGAAAGTGGCAATCGGTTACATTTTATATTAAAACCTACATTCGCTTATTTTGTCAGTGACGTTTATCAACATTTTTGAATCTGTTACAGACGGGAAAATCTTAGAAAGTTTTTTTTAAAAAGGCTCTGTTA
>NZ_JBAVFI010000380.1:0-1694 GCF_049588175.1 Mesobacillus sp. | reverse complement strand
AGCAGTCACACTCCATGTTTGTGAAAACTGCCGGGAAGATCGGAAGGTACATTCATTGCCTGATTGGGCGTTTTAAAAGTTCTAACTGAGATGAAATTACTGTTTGCGATCAGACTGGCAAAACTATATCTAAATGTCTACTCTCACTACAAAGAAGCCTTCCATAAATGAAGACAATCTCTAAAAAGAGGATCCAAATCAAATGCAATCCAGGCTCATGCCTGGATTTTTTTTTGCGTGAAAAAGGGAATATACGTGATTATAAAGAAATAATTAACACATAAATCATTTAATGAAGAGGAGCTTTAAAATTGGAATTTTATAAAAGCAATAAAGAAATGATCTCAATTGAAATGGAAATTATGAATTCACATCCGGATTATAACCTGCTTGCGGATGGCAAGAAGTTTTTAGCCGAAGTGGATTTACTGGAGGAGCATGAAGAAGAAGAGGAGCTTGATAAAGAGCGATACCTGCTTAAAGTGGAAGATGCCTTCATAGGAATTATTGATTTTATTTTGGAAAATCCACGCGACATGAAGCCGTGGCTCGGGCTGCTGATTATTCATAAGGATTGGACTCAAAAATCCTTTGCCGGTAAAGCACTCGCTAAATATGAAGAATTAATGAGAAGCAGAGATATTAATGAAGTTAGGTTAGGGTGCTTTACTGCTAATACCACAGGAATGAAATTTTGGGAGAGGAATGGTTTTCAAAAGGTAAAGGAAATCAGCTATCAGGAAAAACCATTATGGATTATGGAGAAGAAATTAGTGGAAGGGCTGAATTAATAAGCTTCAATGAATTGGGATTGCAGAACCAAATCCAATTTTCAAATATTAACTAGGAATATAAATATGGTATAATTTTCTAGAATTTGACTTGATGACTTTAGGGGGAACACTTTTGGGAGAGAACTTTATTAAAATGAATCAAGGGATCAATAATTGGAAAAGGTACATTTCCTCCTATTTCCTTTTTATGTTTTCAATGGTTCTTGGTTCCATCATTTATTTTCTGGCACTAATTATATTTGCGGAGAAAGATGGGAATAATCAGACCTATTTTGATTTCGAGGAAATGAAAGGGGTAAATGTAAAACCTGTATTTGACTTTATTTTTTCAAATTTGACCTATGTAATTTGGATTTTAGGAATGGCCTTATTTATTAGACTCATCCATAAACGGAAGTTTAAAACACTGATCACGCCAAACGAAAAAATTAATTGGAAAAGGATATTTTGGGGCTTCGGTTTATTTTTTTGCCTTCTCACTGGGACGACAATAATTGATGCGCTATTAAATCCGAAAGATCATTCCTTTAATAACATTCAAGTTCAGGATTTTCTTACCTTGTTTTTATTTGTTTTAATTTTAACGCCTATCCAAACAACTGCCGAAGAGGTCTTTTTCAGAGGGTATTTGATGCAATGGTTTGGCCGAAAAGTGTCACATCCACTGGTTTTATCGATTATTGTTGGCAGCATTTTTGGTGCGCTCCATTTTTCAAATCCGGAAATGAGCTATTCTGCCTTCTTTGTTGGCAGTGATTATGTCCTCTCAGGCATTTTATGGTGCTACATTACCGCGAGGACGAATAGTGCGGAATTAACAATTGGTGCTCATGCAGCAAACAATATGTTTATTGGCTGGTTTCTTACAATGGATGACTCTGTATTTGGGAAACTTCCATC
>NZ_JBAVFI010000379.1:0-6021 GCF_049588175.1 Mesobacillus sp. | reverse complement strand
CTGTAAAGATTTTGCTCCAAATTATTGGCTCAATGCTGGACTTTGTCGCAAACCTGCCAATACTCCACCAGCTCAATGTTTGGGCCGGCGGTCTGTTAGGATTAGTGGAAGTCTATCTGGTCATGTTAATCATTTTATACATAGCTGCACTTTTGCCAATCCAGGCAATCCAGGACCCATTGAACGATTCAATTCTTGCCGAAAATATCATAAAAAATACCCCAGTATTTTCACAGCAAATAAAACAACTATGGATTGAATATATCGCTGCATAACTTCTCTTTTGCGGAGAAGTTTTTCTTTTATCAGGACTTTTTGACATAATGTAAAAAAGGGCAAAGCCTTTTCGTATATGGGAATATTACTAGCAACTAACCGAACATATATTACATTAGGCGAAAACTGAATGTGCAGCTATATATTCACAAGCTAGATTACAGCTACTTTTGCAAGGCTCTGTTAATGCCCAATGTTGTTTTTTAAACCCTGTTGATTGTAGTGGAAGGCGCGTAGACTCCTGCGGGCGCAGCTGGTCAGGTGAGACCCCGCAGGAGCGAAGCGACGAGGAGGCTCAGCGCCAGCCCCGCGGAAAGCGAAGCGCCTGGAACGAAAATCAACAGCCTTGTTAACAGAGCCATTTGCAAAATGTTTCATTTAATTTCACAGGCAAGCTTGTTTTCTATAAAATAGAATACAATCGACCTATTATGTAATATCTCTTTGCTTCTGGAATAGAAAAGAAAAGGCAGGTGGGCATTATGCCAGCAAATAAAAAAGATATCGTACAATTGCTCGAAACAATTGCTATATATATGGAATTAAAAGGTGAAAACCCATTCAAGGTCTCAGCCTTCAGAAAAGCGGCAGCCGCTCTTGAAGCCGATGAAAGAAGCATGTCGGAAATGGGAGACCTGACTGAAATAAAAGGGATCGGTAAAGGTACTGCTTCCGTCATCCTGGAATATATGGAAAAAGGCACATCAACAGAGCTTGCGGAACTACAGGAGGAGGTCCCGAGTGGACTAATCCCGCTTCTTCAGCTTCCAGGAATGGGCGGCAAAAAAATAGCTAAGCTTTACAAAGAGCTAGGTATTGAGAGTATCCACGATTTAGAGGAAGCCGCTAAGGCAGGGAAGATTCGCGATCTTGCAGGCTTTGGCAAGAAGACAGAAGAGAAGATTCTCGCATCGATTGAAAACTTTGGGACGAGACCAGAACGTTTGCCATTGGCATATATGCTGCCTGTCGCAGAATTAATTGAGTCCCAACTTCAAATGATAGAAGGAATAGACCAGTTTTCTCGCGCAGGAAGCCTTAGAAGGATGAGAGAAACAATTAAGGACCTCGATTTTATTATCTCTTCAGAAACCCCGGAAGCAGTTAAAGAAGAGTTAGTCAAACTGCCAAAAATCAAGGAGATCATCGCTGCAGGTGATACGAAGGTTTCGGTGACCCTTGGACTTGATTATGATGTGAACGTGGATTTCCGTCTCGTTTCACCTGAAGAATTCGTGACGGCTCTTCATCATTTTACGGGCTCGAAGGATCATAATGTCAGAATGCGCCAGCTTGCTAAGGAAAAAGGTGAAAAAATCAGCGAGTATGGTGTGGAAAATGTTGAAACAGGTGAGGTAACGACTTTTAAGTCCGAAGAGGAATTTTATCAGTATTTTGGGCTTCCTTTTATTCCGCCTGAACTTCGCGAAGATGGTTCAGAAGTGGAGTTATATAAAGAGGATGTAAAACTGATTACACTGGATGCAATCAAAGGTGACGTTCATATGCATTCAACCTGGAGTGATGGTGGCCATTCAATAGAAGAAATGGCTAACGAGTGTATTAGAAGAGGCTATAAATATATGGCCATTACTGACCACTCCCAATATTTAAAAGTAGCGAACGGTCTTACGCCAGAACGGTTAAGGAAACAAATAGAAGAAGTGAAGGAACTGAATAAGAAATTTGATGGTTTTACAATCCTGACAGGGATCGAAATGGATATTTTACCGGATGGCAGCCTTGATTTTGATGATGATTTGTTAGCTGAGCTTGATTTGGTTATTGCATCCATCCATTCGTCATTTTCACAGCCTACTGAAAAAATCATGCATCGCTTGAAAACGGCGTTGGTAAATGCCAATGTTGATATCATTGCCCATCCTACAGGCAGGCTGATTGGAAGACGTGAGGGCTATTCCGTGGATATCGATATGCTGATCGAACTGGCTAAGGATACGAATACTGCGCTTGAACTGAATGCCAATCCTAACAGGCTGGATCTTGCATCGGAATATCTAAGAAAAGCTCAGGAAGCTGGAGTTAAAATTGTCATTAATACAGATGCTCATAAAGTAGATACACTTAAACATATGGAAATAGGGGTTACAGCGGCAAGAAAGGGCTGGGTCAAGGAATCCTCGGTATTGAATGCATTAGACCTGAATGGATTGCTTGAGTTCCTGCATGACCGCCATAAGTAAATTTTATTTTTGAATCTAGACTCTCTTCAATACGGATAGATCATTATTAAAAGAGAACCTTCGATTGAGAAGAAGGAGGAAATTTTTGTGCAGCAACGAGCGATGAAAACACTTGAATTTGATAAAGTCAGGAATCAGCTGATCGAACATACACATTCCTCATTGGGTAGGGAAAAAGCTCAAAACTTAATGCCATCTGCGGATTTTGAAGAAGTTTCACGGCTTCAGGAAGAAACAGATGAAGCGGCCAAAGTGCTTAGGATAAAAGGAAATATTCCATTAGGCGGGATTCACGATATAAGACCGCATACGAAAAGAGCTCAAATCGGCGGGATGCTCAGTCCGATTGAACTCGTCCAAGTGGCAAGCACTGTCCATGCGAGCAGACAAATGAAGCGATTCATCGAGGACCTTCAGGAGCTTACAGATGTTCCAATTTTACTAAACTATGCAGAAGGAATTATTGTGCTCGCCAAATTAGAGGAATCAATTAAAAATGCAATTGATGAAGGCGGAGAGGTTCTGGACGGTGCAAGTGAAGCCCTTCGATCGCTCCGTCAGCAAATGAGAACTAGAGAGTCAAGGGTACGGGAAAAGCTGGAGAGCATGATCCGCTCCTCCAATGCTGCTAAAATGCTGTCGGATGCAATCATCACGATCAGGAATGACCGATTTGTCATCCCTGTCAAACAGGAATACCGCAGCCATTATGGCGGCATCATCCATGACCAAAGCTCTTCAGGACAAACATTATTTATCGAGCCTCAATCTGTTGTTCAATTAAACAATGAACTACAAACGATCAGGATAAAAGAGCAGCTTGAAATCGAAAGAATACTATCTGAACTATCGGCCTTGACTGCTGAATATCATGATGAGCTTCTAGCAATTGTTGTAATAATGGCTGAGCTGGATTTTATGTTTACTAAGGCAAGGTATGGCAGCAGGATAAAAGGTTCTAAGCCAATTGTAAATAATGAGGGCCGAATCAACCTTATTAAGGCACGGCATCCCTTAATCCCAATCGCTGAAGTAGTTGCCAACAGCGTCGCACTTGGCAAGGATTATACGACCATCGTTATTACCGGTCCGAATACCGGCGGTAAAACGGTTACGCTTAAGACAGTTGGCCTTTGCACACTGATGGCCCAGGCTGGATTGCAAATTCCTGCGCTTGATGGGTCTGAAGTGGCTGTTTTTGAATCTGTTTATGCAGATATCGGTGATGAACAATCAATCGAACAAAGCTTAAGTACCTTCTCATCCCATATGGTCAATATTGTGGAAATCCTCAACAAAGTGGATTATAACAGTCTGGTGTTATTCGATGAACTAGGCGCAGGAACGGATCCTCAGGAAGGCGCGGCACTTGCTATTTCCATTTTGGATGAAGTGTATAAGTGCGGTGCGAGGGTGATTGCCACCACTCACTATCCTGAGCTAAAGGCATATGGGTACAATCGTGAAGGTGTAATAAATGCCAGTGTGGAATTTGACGTAGAAACGCTCAGCCCGACTTACAAGCTTTTGATTGGTGTCCCAGGCCGAAGCAATGCCTTTGAAATTTCGAAAAGACTTGGGTTAAAGGAATCAGTAATCCAAACGGCAAGATCATATATCAGCGAGGATAGCAATGAAGTTGAAAATATGATCGCTTCACTCGAGACAAGCAGGAGACAGGCTGAAAGAGATCGTGAAGAAGCCCATCAGCTTTTCAAAGATGCTGAAAATCTCCATCAGGATCTGCAAAAGCAGATGGCTGATTATTATGACAGAAAAGACGAACTAGCTGAAAAAGCCAAAGTAAAAGCGGCTGCAATTGTTGAAAAGGCCAGGGATGAGGCAGAAGAAATCATTCGTGAGCTCCGCAAGCTCCGCCTTGAAAAAGGAGCAGAAATTAAAGAGCACGAATTAATCGATGCCAAACGGCGCTTGAGTGATGCTGCCCCTGAGTTAAGACAAGTGAAAAAAGGCAGCAAAGCGAAGGCTGGAAAGCATGAATATCAACCTGGTGACGAGGTGAAGGTCTTAACATTTGATCAAAAAGGTCATCTGATAGAACGCGTTTCAAAGAAAGAATGGCAGGTCCAAATCGGCATTCTGAAGATGAAAGTCAAAGAAACGGATATGGAATATATCAATTCTCCAAAGCCTGTTGAAACTAAACCAGTTGCGATAGTAAAAGGGAAAGATTTTCATGTTAGTCTCGAATTAGACCTCCGTGGAGAGCGTTACGAGGATGCTCTTATGAGAGTTGAAAAATATATTGACGATGCATTGCTCGCAGGATACCCGCGTGTTAACATCATTCACGGTAAAGGGACAGGCGCGTTAAGGCAAGGCGTCCAGGAGTACTTAAAGAATCACCGTTCAGTTAAGAAAATCAGGTTCGGCGACGCAGGCGAAGGCGGAACCGGTGTTACTGTTGTCGAATTTAAATAAGTGATCGAAGTCCGGCAAGATGAGGCTTATTAATAAATAAAGATCCAGACTTGTGGACTGCTTCAATTTATTTTTTCACCAAAAGCTTATACTGTGTACGGTAAAATAATTAGTACAAAAGCCTGGCAAATATCTTATAATAGGTGATGCACGAGGTGTTAAATAAATACGGGGAGAATGGTTATGAATCATTTTTGGGAAAATGAATATATAGTGACGGCTGGTTATTATAGTGTAGCGATTCTCTGTATGGTCGTATTCCTTGCCGTTTTTGAGCTGGTGACGAAATATCGCAATTGGGATGAAATCCAGAAAGGGAATATTTCTGTTGCGATGGCTACTGGCGGAAAAATATTTGGGGTTGCCAATATATTTCGCCACTCTATCAATCAGCATGATTCATTGCTGACCATGATCATCTGGGGAGTTTTCGGCTTTGTGCTGCTTTTAATTGGCTATTTTATTTATGAATTCCTGACGCCGAAGTTTAATATTGATAAAGAAATCGAGAATGACAACCGTGCTGTCGGTTTCATATCCATGGTTATATCAGTTGGTCTGTCCTATATAATCGGAGCGGGAATATAACAGGAGGATTTAAAATCAGATGGAAAAACTGGCGAAAATATTGCTGATTCTATGTGGAGCATTCCTGTTAGTCGGCTTTATCTATATGATGTTTTTTACGTAGAGTCTGTTTTAGAACCGCCTATAATTTGGGCGGTTCTTTTTCTTCGATGAAAATTCTTCTCAACTTAAATCAGTAAAAATTAGGTTGTTTTAAAGCACATTGTAGATATATCGTCAGGACATGCCTAATAGAGCAAATATCCTACAAAAAACTATTCTAATTGTCATAAAAAGACCATTATATTATAATGAGGGAAATATAATAATTTTCAAAAAATTTTAAATAAGGGGGTAACGAATGTTGGAAAACAGGCCATGGCTATCGCAATATCCTCCTGAGATACCTGCTACACTGGATCTTCAGGAAGCAACGGTCCAGAATTATTTGAAGCAGACTGCAGAGAAATTTCCTGATAAAGTCGCAATACACTTTATGGGGAAGGAATTGACGTATAAGCAGGTTTATAAC
>NZ_JBAVFI010000378.1:0-13926 GCF_049588175.1 Mesobacillus sp. | reverse complement strand
CAAATGGAGCAACTAAAGGAAGAGTCTATCATATGCCTGAAGATATAGAGACATTCTTTCATTTGCAACCGCCTAAAAAGCATTGATACCCACACTAATTTTTCTTAAACGCTAAAAAGCCAGGGCTAATAGCCCTGGCCTCTTTACATTTCTTATAATGAATCCATTATTGTTAACTCTTCCGAAGTCATTGTTCCTTGAATTCTTCTTGAATTGGTTCAAAAATCGGTTATTTCTCATTCATTAATAAAATCGTTTTTGTCCCATTTAATGGTGAATTGGATTCGGAATGAACGCTTATTGGGGTGTTCGAAGGCTTCGGCTGTAGCATTCTTTTGCAGTTCCATCTGTTGTGCAAGAAACCCAGCTTCTAGCTGGAATGTGGAGTTTGCGTTATTTTTTAACCGAGAGGAAATCAGCTCGCTGCCAAGTTCCATCACCATTTGTTTTCTTGTTTCTTCCTTAACTGAAAGAGTTCCCCAGCCTGCATTTTGGAAAAAGAGAATTGTTTCGTCCAGTGTCGATAATGGATATTTGCGGGCTAGGCGTTTTCCTGCCCAATAGAGTATTTCAGCAGTATCCTTGCCAAGCAGTTCCGGCAAAAGAATTTCTCTGACTAATTCATATCCAAATGCGGAAACGGAAAGTGGCTCGCTTTCAGTCTGCTGCTCTGAAGTTGTTATTTCACTCATGTTCTCCCCTCTTTCTATTACTCTATTATAAACAATATGCCAAAAAAACAACCAGTGAATCTGAATTAATATCTGTTAAATTTTAGATAGTCAATAAAGATACTATTATAATTTTCCATGTTTATACCATACCCAATTCTTTACAAGCTAAAATTTTAATCATCAGGGTATTTTTTTTCATTGGCATCTAAAAGGTAATACTATTATTTTAATATATTCGAATCGACGTTAAAATAATTAGAAAGTGGCATTTTTACAATATCAATATATTTTAAAAATTTTATCTATATAAACTTTTTTATGTATCCGTTTTCTTGACGCTCTATTATGATGGGAGTAAAATGAACATGTCACATAATTGTAAGATTTGTTTTGAATTATGATGTTGGGGTTAATCAAACTGTTAGTTTAATAGGGGAGAAAAGCCTGTACATCACGGCCAAATTTCAAGGGGGGTATACATATGGCAGGTAAACAAGAGTTTTATTGGCGGAGGCTGCATTCTTTGCTGGGTGTAATTCCAGTAGGACTTTTCCTTTCGCAGCACCTTGTAGTCAACCATTTTGCTACAGGGGGAGAAGAATCATTTAACAATGCGGCTCATTTCATGGAGCAGCTGCCTTTTAGGTATTTTCTAGAAATCTTTATTATCTTTTTACCACTATTATTCCATGCAATCTACGGACTTTATATTGCTTTTACGGCTAAGAACAATATAGGGCAATACGGCTATTTCAGGAACTGGATGTTCATGCTGCAGCGTGTCTCAGGTGTAATCACCCTAATATTCGTAGCTTGGCATGTTTGGGAAACTCGGATTGCAGCTGCTTTTGGTTCTGAAGTGAACTTCCAGATGATGGAGACCATTCTTTCTTCTCCGTTTATGCTTTGGTTCTATTTAATCGGTGTAATTTCAACAACATTCCACTTTGCTAACGGATTGTGGTCTTTCTTCGTGAGCTGGGGTATCACTGTAACACCTCGTGCACAAGTGATTTCCACTTACATTACTATTGGAGTATTCATTGCGCTTTCCATCGTGGGAGTACGCGCAATCTTGGCATTTGTATAAATTGATCGGAATTGAAAGTCAGACATGGATTTAAGGGAGTGAGTCACAATGAGTAAAGGTAAGGTTATCGTAGTCGGCGGCGGTTTGGCTGGCTTAATGGCTACTATAAAGGTGGCTGAAACAGGAACACCTGTTGAGCTGTTCTCTCTTGTACCGGTAAAACGTTCACACTCTGTTTGTGCACAGGGCGGAATCAACGGTGCAGTAAATACAAAAGGTGAAGGTGACTCTCCTTGGGAGCACTTTGATGATACGGTTTACGGCGGGGACTTCCTTGCGAACCAGCCACCTGTAAAGGCGATGGCTGAAGCTGCGCCTGGAATCATTCACCTTCTTGACCGTATGGGAGTAATGTTCAACCGTACTCCAGAAGGCTTGCTTGACTTCCGCCGTTTCGGAGGAACACAGCATCACCGTACGGCGTTTGCTGGTGCAACTACTGGGCAACAGCTTTTATACGCATTGGATGAGCAGGTACGCCGCCATGAGGTTGCTGGCCTTGTTACTAAATATGAGGGCTGGGAATTCCTTGGTGCTGTGCTTGATGAAGATGGAGTTTGCCGCGGTATCACGGCTCAAAACCTGACGTCAATGGAGATTAAGTCGTTTGCTGCAGATGCTGTTATCATGGCAACTGGCGGCCCTGGAATTATTTTTGGAAAAACAACTAACTCAGTGATCAACACAGGCTCAGCTGCTGCGATCGTCTATCAGCAGGGCGCATATTACTCAAACGGTGAATTCATCCAGATCCACCCGACAGCGATTCCTGGCGACGATAAACTTCGCCTGATGAGTGAATCTGCTCGTGGTGAAGGTGGACGAGTTTGGACTTATAAAGATGGTAAGCCATGGTACTTCCTTGAAGAGAAGTATCCTGCATATGGAAACCTGGTTCCTCGTGATATCGCAACACGTGAAATCTTTGACGTTTGCGTAAGCCAAAAGCTAGGAATCAATGGCGAGAACATGGTCTATCTTGACCTTTCACATAAGGATCCAAAAGAGCTTGATATCAAGCTTGGCGGCATCATTGAAATCTATGAAAAATTCATGGGCGATGACCCTAGAAAAGTTCCTATGAAAATCTTCCCTGCTGTCCACTATTCAATGGGCGGACTTTGGGTTGACTATGACCAAATGACTAACATTCCTGGATTATTTGCAGCTGGGGAATGTGATTACTCTCAGCACGGAGCAAACCGCCTTGGTGCGAACTCATTATTGTCAGCAATTTATGGCGGTATGGTAGCAGGTCCGAATGCAATTCGTTATATTAGCGGTCTTGAAAAGAGTTCTGATGCAGTTTCTTCTGCGATTTTTGATCAGCACGTCCAGCAGGAGCAGAATAAGTGGAACAACGTCATGTCGTTAGATGGAAATGAAAATGCATATGTCCTTCACAAAGAGCTTGGTGAGTGGATGACGGATAACGTGACGGTTGTTCGTTACAACGACAAACTATTGAAAACAGATGAGAAGATTGTTGAATTAATGGAGCGCTACAAGCGCATTAACATTAATGATACAGCTAAATGGAGCAACCAGGGTGCTGTGTTCACACGCCAGCTTCAAAACATGCTGCAGCTTGCACGTGTAATCACAATCGGTGCCTATAACCGTAACGAAAGCCGTGGAGCGCACTACAAGCCTGAATTCCCAGATCGTAATGATGAGGAGTTCTTGAAAACAACAATGGCTAAGTTTGTTGATTCAAACTCTGCGCCAGCATTCCATTATGATGATGTTGATACTTCATTAATCCAACCGCGTAAGCGCGATTATTCTAAGAAGAAAGGGGAGTAATGAGGCATGTCAGATAAAAAAACTGTCCGTTTTATCATAAGCCGCCAGGATACTCCTGATTCAGCCCCTTATCAGGAAGAGTTTGAACTTGAATATCGTCCGAATATGAACGTGATTTCCGCATTGATGGAAATTCGCCGTAACCCAGTGAATGCTAAGGGTGAAACTACAACCCCGATTGCATGGGACATGAACTGTCTTGAGGAAGTATGTGGTGCTTGTTCAATGGTCATCAACGGCCGTCCGCGTCAGTCATGTTCTGCGCTGGTTGACCAGCTTGAACAGCCAATCAGGTTAGAGCCGATGAGAACATTCCCTGTTGTGCGTGACCTCCAGGTTGACCGCAGCCGCATGTTTGATTCCTTAAAGCGTGTTAAGGCATGGATTCCAATCGATGGAACTTATGACCTTGGACCAGGACCGCGTATGCCTGAGAAAAAGCGCCAATGGGCATATGAATTATCTAAATGTATGACTTGTGGTGTGTGCCTTGAGGCTTGCCCGAATGTTAACAGTAAATCTGATTTCATTGGTCCTCAGCCGCTTTCACAGGTTCGTTTGTTCAACGCTCATCCAACAGGTGCATTGAACAAAGGTGAGCGACTTGAAACAATCATGGGAGACGGAGGACTTGCTAACTGCGGTAACTCCCAGAACTGTGTACAGTCTTGCCCTAAAGGCATTCCATTGACTACTTCAATCGCAGCCTTGAACCGTGATACAACTCTACAAGCTTTCAAAAACTTCTTCGGAAGCGACCAGGTATAATGATTTTAAATGCCTCCCTCTCTTAACAGTGGGAGGCATTTTTTTATTTAATTTTTTTATAGAATACAAATTTATTAACAATAGGCATGGATGCTTAGGGTTTTCAAAAAAACTAAATATATTTATAATAAAGAAAAGAATGAATATTCATTCAGTTGACCAGGAGGCTAATACATGAAGAAAACGAATTATATTGACGACATCGTAAGCTGGGAAGAAGAGTTTGAATATTATCATGAGGTGAAGGTAAGATTTTCTGAGACAGATATGTTTGGCCACCTGAATAACACGGTCCCGTTTACTTTTTTTGAAATGGCGAGGATCGATTTTTTCAAAAGCCAGGGGTTCATGCAGGACTGGGTCAAGCCAGAAAATGAAACGATTCCAGTTGTTGCGGATTTGCAATGTGATTATTTAAGCCAAATTTATTTTGATGAAGATTTAAAGATTTATGTAAAAGCAAATTCAATCGGCAATTCTTCTGTTGACCTGCATTACATGGGGAAGAAGGCCGACGGTTCGATTTGCCTTGCAGGACGGGGAACTATCGTTCAAATATCCAAGAAGACGGGCAAGGGTGTTCCTTGGTCAGAGGGGATGCGCCACCTGCTTGCAAAGAGCAAAAAATCTGTTGTGAAATAAAATTTGAACATTTTTATAAAAAAGAGTTGTTAGCCCTTGAAATGTTGTCACTTCAATTCTTTCCTTCACATAAGATATGTTGACTAAATTTATACCCACCCCGCAGTTCACAGCTGGCGAAGGCAAGGAGGGTTACAATACTTGAAGGAAAATGAATATACTCACAAGCCATTACTCACTAAACGCGAAAGAGAAGTTTTCGAACTGTTAGTCCAAGACAAAACAACAAAAGAGATCGCTAGTGAATTATTTATCAGCGAAAAAACGGTTCGGAACCACATTTCAAACGCCATGCAGAAGCTTGGTGTAAAGGGGCGTTCCCAAGCTGTTGTAGAGCTCCTGCGTATGGGAGAGCTAGAACTTTAATCTAGACCGGCCAACCTGTTGGGGAGGCCGGTTAAGATGTTTATAAAGGGGTATTAAGCAGTACTCCAAGACGTGAAAATGAATTCTGTCTTGAAATTTGCTCGAAAAAAGTAGAAAATAAGGGCAATAGGAAAATGATAAAAAGTTTTGCCGGTCTGGAAATCAAGTTTTAACTGCAGTAAAAATGGTGAATGCATTTATTTAGGAGTTGTGATAGATGAAACTTGAAGATATCCAAAATAATCAGGAACTGGACACGGTTGCTGATATTGAAAAAGATTTAAGGTACATATCGGGAATTATTAAGCAAAAGGGCCGTGAGCTCCTCAGCAATTACACGATCACTCCTCCTCAGTTTGTTGCTTTGCAATGGCTGTTCGAGGACGGGGATATGACAATTGGCGAGCTGTCGAATAAAATGTTTTTGGCTTGCAGTACGACAACCGACCTAGTGGACCGCATGGAAAAAAATGAGCTTGTCGTAAGGGTAAAGGATCCGAATGACAGACGTGTAGTCCGTATCCATCTTCTTGGAGAAGGTGAAAGGATCATCGATGAAGTAATCAAGAAGCGCCAGGTGTATCTACAGGAGGTATTGAAAGACTTTTCCGGCGACGAAATCGTATCTCTGAAGAACAGCTTATCAAAATTACATCATGAAATGCGTGGAGAATGAGGCGAGATTTTTGAACCAACCGATTGGAATCATTGATTCGGGTGTGGGCGGGTTAACGGTTGCCAAAGAAGTGATGCGGCAGCTTCCTAATGAGCAGATCATCTATGTTGGTGATACCGCACGCTGTCCATATGGGCCACGGCCTGTGGAAGAAGTGAAAAGGTTCACCTGGGAAATGACCCGATTCCTGCTTGAAAAGAATATTAAGATGCTGGTCATCGCCTGTAATACGGCAACAGCTGTAGTACTAGAGGAAATCAGGAATGAACTGCCGATTCCTGTGCTTGGTGTGATCCAGCCAGGGGCAAGGACAGCAATAAAGGTAACGGACAATTACAAAATAGGAATCATCGGCACTGAAGGTACGGTAAAAAGCCGAGCGTATGAACATGCCCTTAAAGCAATCAATCGTAAAACATTTGTAGAAAGCCTTGCGTGCCCTAAATTCGTCCCGCTTGTTGAAAGTGGAGAATACAACGGTCATGTGGCAAAAAAAGTCGTAACAGAGACCCTTGAGCCCTTGATTAATAAAGGACTTGATACATTGATATTGGGATGCACTCACTACCCTTTGCTTGAGCCGCTTATAAAAGATGTAATGGGTGATCAAGTAAAAGTAATCAGTTCGGGTGAGGAAACAGCTCGAGAGGTAAGCACGATTCTAGGGCATAACGACATGTTTGCCGAAAGAGAAGAGCTGCCTGAGCATTCCTTTTATATAACTGGCTCGAGGACGATTTTTGCTAGAATTGCTTCGCAGTGGCTCGAAGTTCCGGTTGAAAATGTGGGAAAAATTAAATTAGGTTGACGAAGGCCTCCATAATGGGGGCCTTATTGTATGTCTGCTCAAAAAGGCTGATTCAGATTTAATCTCTCTCTTCTGAAATAAATCGAGCAGCAGGTTTGTACAAAAATCTTTCCAAAGGCGGTCTAAAAAATCCCAAAGCTCGTATACATGATAGTACAAACTGTCTTTGGAGGGATTTATATGGCAAAAAATAATAAAGCTGTCTTCGTAACTGCAGCGACATTAGCAACTACAGTTTTCCTGTCAGGCTGCGGATTATTTGGTGGCGAAGAAAAAAAGAAAATTGATCCACCGCAGGATGTAACCTTAACGGAGGATGGAGCAGCAGTAGGTGAGAATACCTCCACAGAAACAAAACAGGATGGAGCAGAAGCAGTACAAACGACAGTCAAAACCGAACTGTATCTGATCGACAAGAACGGTTATGTTGTATCCCAGGCAATGGATCTTCCTAAGACAGAGAGTGTAGCGAAACAGGCTCTAATGTACCTAGTAGCCAACGGACCTGTTGAGGAAATGCTCCCGAATGGATTCCGTGCAGTCCTGCCAGCGGATACGCAAATGACGGTTAACATCAAGGATGGCACAGCTACAGTTGACTTCTCAAAAGAATTTGCAAACTACAAAAAAGAAGATGAGAAGCGGATTTTACAGGCTGTAACCTGGACACTTACTCAATTTGAGAGTGTAAAGGATGTTAAGCTGCAGTTGAATGGTACGCCGCTAGAGGAAATGCCTGTGAATGGCACTCCAATTGGCGAAGAATTGAGCAGAGCTGATGGCATTAACATGGATAACTCTGATGTTGTTGACATTACAAATACTAAAGCTGTGACAGTCTACTATGTAGGCGGTGAAGAAGGTGCGTATTATTATGTTCCTGTAACTCGACGTGTCAGCAATGACTTTAAAGACAATATTACAGCGATCGTAAACGAGCTTGTAGAAGGACCTGCCTATGCGTCCAACCTTTTATCAGAGTTCCAGGGAGATGTAAAACTTTTGGATACTCCTAAGCTAGAGGGTGGAAAGTTAACTTTGAACTTTAATGAATCGATATATGGCAGCTTTGAAGAAAAAATGGTTTCCGAGCATGTATTGAATTCTCTCGTGCTTTCCCTGACTGAGCAAGCAGGTGTTGAGAGTGTGGCTCTTACGGTGAAGGGCAAGGCGGATGTATTGACAGAGAAGGGCGAGAAGCTGTCAGAGCCGGTTACAAGACCTGAAAAAGTTAACACTGGTAGTTTTTAATAGCGCGATTTTGGTATACTAAATAAAGACATTTGAAGAGGCAGGCATTTTGCTGCCTCTTATTTATTGTTACTGGGGGCAGCGGTTAAAGTTCTGCTCTTCATAAATGCCAAGGAGGATTAATAAATGCGATTTGATGGGCGAGAACCCTTACAATTAAGGCCGATACATATCGAAACAGATTATTTAAAGCATCCAGAGGGCTCTGTATTGATTTCTGTCGGTGATACAAAGGTGATATGTACTGCCAGTATAGAGGATCGAGTTCCGCCATTTATGCGCGGGGAAGGAAAGGGATGGATTACGGCAGAATACTCCATGCTTCCACGTGCTACTGAGCAAAGGAATATTAGAGAAGCGGCTAAGGGCAAAATTTCCGGCAGGACTATGGAAATCCAGCGCTTGATTGGAAGAGCTTTGAGAGCGGTTGTAAATCTTGAGGCAATCGGGGAGCGGACAGTCTGGATTGATTGTGATGTTATTCAGGCAGATGGCGGAACACGCACAGCTTCCATTACGGGAGCATATGTTGCGATGGCCCAGGCTCTTTACAGGCTTAGCAAGCAAAAAAAACTATCTGGTTTCCCTTTAACAGATTTCCTGGCCGCAACCAGTGTTGGCATTCTGGAGAATGGCCAGCCGGTTGTTGATTTGAATTATGTTGAGGATTCTAAAGCAAACGTAGACATGAATGTCGTCATGACTGGAAATGGCGAATTTGTTGAGCTGCAGGGCACAGGAGAAGAGGCGACTTTTTCATACAGCCAGCTTCAGGAGCTGCTGAAGGCTGCACAAGAAGGAATCATGGAGCTATTTGAAATGCAGAAGGAAGCTCTTGGAGAAGAATTGGCTGCGAAGATTGCGAGCGCCAAAAAGAGATAGGGGAGATCTCAAGATGAATACAGTCATAATTGCAACGAAAAACGTTGGGAAAGCAAAGGAGTTTGAAAAGCTTTTTCTGCCATTGGGAATGACAGTAAAAACTCTTCTTGATTATCCAGAGCTCGAAGACGTTGATGAGACAGGTACTACTTTTGAGGAGAATGCTGTCTTAAAAGCAGAGACAATCTCAAAAGTGCTCGGCGTCATGGTCATTGGGGATGATTCTGGCCTGGAAGTAGATGCGCTAGAAGGACGTCCAGGAGTCTATTCTGCAAGATATGCAGGAATAGAAAAAAATGATGAAGCCAACATCGACAAAGTTCTCGCTGAACTTCAGGATGTGTCAGAAAACGAGCGGACTGCCAGATTTTGCTGTGCTTTGGCAATGGCTGAACCTGGGAAGGAAACGCTAACTGTATTTGGTACTTGTGAAGGACATATCCTTCGGGAACGGAAAGGCTCTAATGGGTTTGGCTATGACCCTGTGTTTTTTGTTGAGTCCGAAGGGAAGGCAATGGCTGAGTTGTCTTCCGAAGAGAAAAACAAGATTAGCCACAGGGCAAATGCGATCAAACAGCTTGAAAAAACGCTAAAGCATCGAAAGCAAAGCAATGTGTAAAATCCTGATTGTAAGCGACAGCCATGGTTCTGCGGAATTGCTTGAGGGACTCGAGAAACTTCATGGGCAGGATGTTGATTTAATGATCCACTGTGGTGATTCCGAACTGGCTGAAGATGATGCAGCGATAAAAAGTTTCAGATCAGTTAGGGGAAATTGTGATTTTCTCGGAAACTTTCCTGATGATGATACTCATGTGATAAATGGGGTGAAAATCTTTGTTACACATGGGCATCTATACTCAGTCAAAACTACTCTGGGAAATTTGTTTTATAAGGCAAAAGAACTCCAGGCAGATATTGTTTGTTTTGGCCATTCGCATATACTGGGTGCTGAAATGGTCGACGATGTCCTGTTTATCAATCCCGGCAGCATCAGGCTGCCGAGAGCGAGGAAGGAAAGAACCTACGTCATACTTGAACTCAAAGATGGAAAAGCAATGCTCCAAATCCATGACTATGGAAATGGAGAAAGACTTGAGTTAAGACAGGAATTCATCCTTCCAAAAAAAGCATAAAAGGACTATAATATTTTTTTGAGGGGAGAACGAATAACTCCCCTCAAAAAAAGTTTAATTTATTTATTGACTTTTAGTTGTTTGGCTAATATAATAAATCTTGTCTTTAAAAAACATATTTGTCCCAGTAGCTCAGCTGGATAGAGCACACGCCTTCTAAGCGTGCGGTCGGGAGTTCGAATCTCTCCTGGGACGCCACTTAAATTACATACCTTAACTCACCTTGCTACAAGGTGAGTTTTTTTTGTTTTTTTTCATGTAGAACCAATAAAAAAATTCAAACTCCATTCGCAGTGTCTTCGCAGTTAACTCTCTAATGTAAAATCCTCTATGTTTAAAAAAAAATTTTCCTTTTTATAAATGTGAATATATCAACAATGTAAGCGGATACAAATAAACTAATTAATCTAAATTATCAAATAATTTGGAAAAAGGCTGTTGACGAGGGTTCATTTTGGGCGTAAGATAATCCTCAAATAAAAAAAACAAGTTGGCTGCAGCCAGAATGAAAGACAGTTTTATTTCAATTTCCGATTGTGTAAAATTGTATTTTTTTAAATTTATATTTTAATTATTTAAAGCGTCTAATCACTAAAGGAGTGTTAATTGTGCCCGATCAATGGATTTACTTAAACGGTGAGTTTGTCACCAAGGAAAATGCTAAAGTTTCTGTATATGATCATGGTTTTTTATACGGAGACGGTGTTTTTGAAGGGATTCGGGTATACAGCGGCAATATATTCAGGATGGAAGATCATATGGACCGTCTATATCGGTCAGCAAAGTCAATTATGCTGAATATGCCCCACTCTAAAGAAGAGTTCACTGATCTGGTTGTAGAAACAGTAGAACGGAATCGATTAAGAGATGCCTATATCAGAATCGTAGTCTCAAGAGGGGTCGGTGATCTAGGCTTAGACCCGTATAAGTGTCCTCAGGCAAATGTAGTTATTATCGTAGAACCACTTGCTATCTTCCCGAAGGAATTGTATGAGCGAGGGCTCGATATTGTGACAGTTGCAACAAGAAGAAACAGGCCAGACGTTCTTAGCCCAAAAGTCAAATCACTAAATTATTTAAACAATATCCTAGTAAGGATTGAAGCACATCTCGCAAATGTCAGTGAAGCACTTATGCTGAATGACCAAGGATATGTTGCTGAAGGCTCAGCAGATAATGTTTTCATCGTCAGAGGAAATACATTCCTCACCCCGCCAGGTTATGTAGGGGCATTAGAAGGAATTACTAGAAATGCAGTCATTGAAATCGCTAGCAATCTTGGGTATGAGGTGAAGGAGGAACCGTTTACCCGGCACGATGTATACACAGCGGATGAGGTATTCCTGACTGGGACCGCCGCAGAAGTCATTGCTGTTGTAAAAGTAGATGGCAGAGTTATTGGGGAGGGAATGCCAGGGAAGCACACGAAGAATATTTTACGAGAGTTCCGAGCAAAGGTTGTGGCGGAAGGCGTTCAGGTTTATCAGGAAAAAGAAACACATCAAGTCAGTTAGCTTCATAAGGAGAAAGCGAAGACGGGGACAAGTAATTTTTTGCGATAAGCATGAACAGAGAGCCGGGAATGCTGAGAACCGGCGGTGCCGCATTAAATGAACTCACCCTGGAGCGCCGGTTTGAAAGGGATTCCCAGTAAAACCGGCCGAGTGTCGATCACACTCGTTATCAAAAACGGCAGCAGATGCTGTCACGAGCGCACGCATTCATGCGTGAAGAAGGGTGGTACCGTGGAACAGGAGACAAAGCCTATTCCATCCCTTTGCCTGGTCTTGCCAGGCATATGGAGATGGAATGGGCTTTTTTATTTTGAAGAAAGCTCTTATCTTGAATTGATACCTTAGAGTTATTTTAGCCAATGAATACAACCTGAAAAAATACCATCAATGATTAGAGCGATTTTGAATTCTAAAACAAACTAAAACTAGTAGGGGGGATTCGTAAAAATGGTGCAGGAAGCTGCCTTGAAGGAGAAGAAATCGCAGGCAACTGGTCTCAGCGGCGCTGATTTACTTTTGAAAGCTTTGGAGAAGGAAAACGTTGAAGTCATTTTTGGCTATCCAGGAGGAGCTGTCCTCCCGATTTATGATAAACTCTATGATTCTAAAATACTTCATGTATTGCCAAGGCATGAACAGGGGGGAATACATGCAGCTGAGGGATACGCTCGAATCAGCGGGAAGCCTGGTGTGGTAATTGCAACCTCAGGTCCAGGTGCAACAAATATTATAACAGGCTTGGCTGATGCAATGATGGATTCTTTGCCTCTCGTAGTAATCACAGGGCAGGTTGCAACAAGTGTAATTGGGTCGGATGCCTTCCAGGAGGCTGACATTCTCGGGATCACCACTCCCATAACAAAATACAATTATCAAATCCGGGACACAAAGGACATTCCGCGAATCGTCAAAGAAGCATTTTATATTGCGACCAGCGGCAGGCCGGGTCCGGTAGTAATAGATTTTCCGAAGGACCTTGCAGCAGCACTAACTGAGGAGCTTCAGGAGCAGGAAATCTCTCTCCCGGGATACCAGCCAACAATAGAACCTAATTTACTTCAGGTGAGGAAGCTGGCAGAAGCAGTAAGTAAAGCAAAGCGACCCGTAATTCTTGCGGGAGCGGGTGTCCTCCATGCCAAAGCATCCGCCTTATTAAAACAATTTGCGGAACAGCAGAAGCTGCATGTAGTCCATACGCTTTTAGGATTAGGAGGTTTCCCGGCGGGCCATGAATTGTACATTGGAATGGCAGGCATGCACGGCTGCTATGCTGCGAATATGGCCCTCTATCAATGTGACTTATTGATTAATATCGGGGCGCGGTTTGATGACAGGCTGACGGGTAATCTGAAGCATTTCGCTCCAAATGCACGGGTGGCGCATATTGATATTGATCCTGCTGAAATCGGCAAGAACATCCACACCCATATTCCTGTCGTCGGGGATGCTCGTGAAGCACTAATCCAGCTGGTCAGACAAGACACTAAACCGCCTGAACAGGATGAATGGGTGGAAACGATCTCTACCTGGAAAAAAGATTTCCCATACTATTACGAGAACACCGACGTGCTTAAGCCGCAAAAGGTCATGGAACTACTTTACGAAAAAACGGCCGGAGAAGCTATTGTTGTTACCGATGTAGGACAGCATCAAATGTGGGCAGCACAATATTATCAATTCGAAAATGCTGATCGCTGGGTTACGTCAGGAGGGCTAGGAACCATGGGCTTTGGCCTTCCGGCTAGCATTGGTGCCCAGCTGGCCGATCCATCAGCCTGTGTGATTGCAGTACTCGGCGACGGGGGATTCCAGATGTCAACACAGGAACTTGCTGTTATAGCCGAGTTTCAGCTGCCGATAAAAATAGCAATTTTTAATAATAAAACACTGGGAATGGTACGGCAATGGCAGGAGATATTTTATGGCTCGAGATTTTCTCACAGCAAAAATCCAGTCCAGCCATCGTTTGTAAAACTGGCAGAAGCCTATGGCATCAAAGGCTATCAAATCAATTCTGAAGCCGAGGCCCAATCAGTGCTAGATGAAGTATTAAATAACAGTGAACCGGTTCTTCTGGATTTCAGGGTTGATGCTGATGAAAATGTGTATCCGATGATTGCCCCAGGGAAGGGAATCCACGAAATGGTGGGTGTTAAGAAATGAAAAGAATAATCACAATAACTGTCTTGAACAGGCCGGGAGTCTTGAACCGGATTACCAATTTGTTTACGAAAAGAAATTATAATATTGAAAGCATTTCAGTAGGCCCGACGGAGCATGAAGGTGTTTCGAGAATGACGTGTGTTGTCCATG
>NZ_JBAVFI010000377.1:0-5893 GCF_049588175.1 Mesobacillus sp. | reverse complement strand
TTTTTGCATTGATTATCCTGCTTGTGGCAATTTCCGAAACGGTTGGTGCAGAAAATATTCTTGGTGCATTCCTTGCGGGGGTGCTTGTTTCATTGCTTGCGCCGGACCAGGAAATGGTGCACAAACTTGATTCCTTCGGCTACGGTTTCTTAATACCGATTTTCTTCGTAATGGTTGGGGTGGGGCTGGATATTGGGTCTATGTTGAGCGAAAAGAAACTTCTCATGTTAATCCCGCTACTGTTGTTGGCACTATTTGTTTCAAAAATGCTGCCAGTTTATCTTTTGAAGAAATGGTATGATACCAAGACTGTATTGGCATCAGGATTCCTGCTAACGTCTACATTGTCATTGGTCATTGCCGCGGCAACAATCGGTGAGAGAATGGAAATGATCACACCGCAAATGAGCGGGACATTGATCCTTGTAGCGGTAATCTCTAGTGTATTGACCCCAATCATGTTTAAAAAACTTTTTCCGCAGGCAACAGGAGAGGATAAAAAAGTCAAAGTTGCCTTCATCGGTGCAAACCAAATGACACTTCCTGTTTCCCGGGATTTAAAATCATCCTTGTATGAACCTGTCTTGTATCATATTAAACAAGAAAAAGCAGAAAAACAGTTTGCTGAAACTGTGTTTGAAATTATAGAAATCAATGATTACGAAATTGAAACGCTCGAGAAAAATAATGTTTATAATGCTGATATCGCCGTAATTTCGACAGGTGATGCAGACTTGAATGCAACGATAGCTGTCAGTGCTAAGGAAAAGGGGATCGAGCGTGTCATCGCAAGGATTGAGAGCCCGGATTTGGCAGAGAAGGCCCAGGAAGAGGGAATTGAAGTTTTCTCTGTCTTGCGTTCAACAGAATCCCTGCTTCGTGCGATGATTGAATCACCAGGGGTAATGAGCATCCTGACGAACCAGGAAAATTCTCTGCATGAAATACGCATGCTTAATGACCACTTTGATGGCATGAGTATAAGGCGCTTTCCGTTTACCGGAGATGTCATTTTTGTCCGGATATTGCGTGAAAATGAATCGATCGTACCTCATGGAGATACAGAATTAAGACTCAATGACAGATTGATTGTGACCGGATCAAAGGAATATGTTGATGAACTAAAAAGAGAGCTTGAGTTCTGTTTTTGGTGCTAGAATAGCTAGCTCAAGGCGATCGTCCAAAGAACTCGGCATTATTCAAACAGAAGTTGAAAAATCAAAACCCGCTTTTTAGCGGGTTTTCCTTTTCAAATAAAAATATATAGTGTAAAATTAGCACTAGGTACTAATAACATGTATTAACAGGGGGATATTTTTATCATGACTCTTTCATTGAACGGTAAAACATATGTAGTTATGGGTGTAGCCAATAAACGCAGCATCGCATGGGGTATTGCTCAATCACTTCACAACGCGGGAGCAAATTTAATTTTCACATATGCTGGGGAACGTCTTGAGAAAAGTGTTCGTGAACTTTCAGAATCTCTCGACAAAAATTATTTAGTTTTGCCATGTGACGTCACGAGCGATGAGGATGTCGCAAAGTGCTTCAGCGAAATTAAAGAGGCAACGGGTTCTATTTCTGGTGTAGCCCACTGTATCGCTTTTGCCAATAAGGAAGAACTGCAAGGGGACTATATGAATGTAACGCGTGATGGCTTTCTGCTTGCACACAACATCAGTGCATATTCCCTTACAGCTGTGGCAAAGGAAGCAAAAGAATTAATGGCAGAAGGCGGGAGCATCGTGACGCTTACTTACTTAGGCGGAGAACGCGCTATCCCTAACTACAATGTCATGGGTGTGGCTAAGGCTTCACTTGATGCAAGTGTCCGTTACCTTGCTGCTGATTTAGGAAAGGACAATATTCGTGTGAATTCAATTTCTGCGGGTCCAATCCGTACCCTATCAGCAAAAGGGGTCAGCGACTTTAACTCAATTCTGAAAGAAATCGAAGAAAAAGCTCCACTACGCAGAAATACAACTCCTGAAGAAGTTGGCGATACAGCACTATTCTTATTCAGCGACTTGTCACGCGGCATTACAGGTGAAAATATCCACGTTGACTCTGGATTCCATATTCTTTAATAACATAATGATTCATAGAGGAAACCTGCAGATTGCTGCAGGTTTTTTTGTGGTTTTTTTACTATTGACCGTTTCGCTTTGTATTTCTTTTACTAAAAATAATCAACTCTTCCAATGGAAAACAGGCCGATAGGATGGGTGGCAGCCAAATGGACTTTTCCAGTGTTGCACTAATCAATTGCGATTAAGCACAGATAATGGGCAGATGCATAAATATAGGGAGAGGTAAGTTTTGGAGGTGCCGCTCAAAATGAGAAACAGACGCGAACGAAAGCCAATACCAATGTTTTATATACAACAGCCTGACATAAATATGCCTGAGCCGAAAATGCAAAAAAGTTACTTATTAAAAGACGATGATGCCGTGATCCAAAATGCAGGAATGGTACAGAAGGAAAACCCATCTAAAGAAGAGCAAAGTAACAAACCGCAAGAAATAATAGCACAAGCAGATACGCAAAGTGAAGCTATTGATGAAACCGAACCCCTTCAGGAAAATAATAAGAGGCCGTTCAATGAATTAACTCTGGATGAAAAAATAAAACATCTAATGAGAGTTCCTGCATCGATTGCAAAAGTGAAATATGAGTTTATAACCAAAGAAACATCGTACAAAGGATTTTTCTTAGCCATGAAAAATGAAGTACTGTTGATAAATTCCTTAAGTCCGAGGAAGAAGAGTGTGAGTATCCTTGAAGAAGATTTAATGGATATAAAAAGGGTTGGTTTATAAAAAAAGGCTTACCATAAAGGTAAGCCCATTTCCTTCCTTATTGAATTAGTCTTCTCCCGGAAGGCTTGAAAGTGGCATTGCTGCTACTGGGTCTAAGCAAGTTACTGCACAGAAGCAATCTAAGTCAACCGTTAAACAAATTCCAGTTCTGAAGAATTCGTTTCTTGCTCCACCAGTTTGAATTTGAGCGCATGGATCAGAAAATCCTTGGCCTTCGTCACCGCGAGTAACAAGCAATTCGATTTTTGCACAGCAGTTGTCATCTACAGAAGTTACACGGAAGAAAAATGATCTGAAGCAATCAAGTCGTTGTGGTCCGCCGCCGTTAGGCCTGATCCGAGCTCCGAATCCTTCGAATGGCATGCAATCTCCGCAGTATAGAATTAGAGGTATAGTATCTAAACCGTTTGTTGGTGATTGAGCACCTGCCAATAACTCTCTAATGGATCTATGGCAGCTGACATCACAATCGTTGTCAACATCTACTTCATCCTGAGCATCTGCTACCGCTCTTAGTACTTCACATACGCAGCTGTCGCTTACATGGTTTTTACCTTTGCAACCCATAACAAGTTCATCTCCTTTTAGTTGATATGACCTATTGTCCTTAATAGAATATGAATCGCCCGTCTAATGGTGTGGGTGTTTGTCTATTTTAAGTACAAAAAATGATGACAGGAGCGGACAGGCTTATGCCTATACATAGGCATTTGCAATGCATAATGCATATGCTGAAAAGATTCTATAGCATTAGGTGGTGAGAAGCATGGACAGTTGGCTCGATTTATGCCTTTTGGTCTTTGCAAGCTTTCGATTGACCCGGCTGGTTGTCTACGATACAATCACTGAATTTCTCAGAGCTCCTTTTCATGAAACTGTAGTTGAACCACTGGAGGACGGAAAAACGGAAACATATATAGAGATAAAAGGAACTGGAATAAGATATTGGATTGGAGAGTTACTGAGCTGCCATTGGTGCACGGGATTCTGGTGTACTGCAATCATTTATGCTGCTTACGAATTTTATCCGCACTTATCGATGCCCCTGATCTCAATCTTGGCCATAGCCGGAATAGCATCAATTATCCAGCAATGGCTCGTTAAAGATGAGTAAATTGGTGAGTCCGTCCAGAACGTTTAAGGACAAATTTCATAAAATGAAATATGGACTCTTTCAATAAAGGGGTTGTAATGATGAATAAAAAACGGAAAAGTACAAATAGCCAGCCAGCTGTAAATAATAACGATACGAATCGCATCGTTAATAATCGCCGTCGCAAGAAAGGCGGCTGTGGGTGCGGAAAGAAGAGAAATCAAGCATAAATGGAAAGTGAGTCTGCCATATTAAGTGGCAGGCTTATTTTATTTTGACTAATTTAGCTTTGTTATCGATATATAGAAATTCACTTAGGCGGGAAATGAACATGAAATAATTATCAACAATAGTCCTTAGTCCTCATTGGATCGCCATTTATTAAACAAAATGCCGTGATAAAGCAAAATGCCGTGATAAAGTTCAATGTTGATTATAAGCACCTGACGCCCCGCGGAAAGCGGGTGCCTGGAGTGAAAATCAAAAGTCTAATTTCACAGAGTCAAACAAAATGAATTATAATAATGTGTTTTTACATTACATGGAAATAATCCCCTCAATAAAAATTTCATAAATTTTCATTTGTACGCGGAAAATAATTTTAACCAATAAGATGCTGCATAGGAAGGGATTAAAGATGAAAAAATATCAGGCAGGAAAAGTTATTGTAGTGTTAATGTTACTTGCCCTTATCACTGCTGGGTGTTCGCTGGGGGATACTTCACCCAAAAGCAGGACATCGATGATCCAATCGGTAAATCCAGATGCGGGAGCGACGAATGATCTGGATGAGAAGAATATAAAGCTCGCTGATAGGGTTAAAAAGGATATCCAATCACTTGATGAAATTTATGATGTTGCCGTCATCAAAGGGAAAGAGGATACATTGGTCGCATACAAGGTCAAGCATATGAAACGTTTTGGCATGAAGCGAATCGAAAAAGAAATCAATAAAAGGCTGGAAGAAAACTATCCAGATGAAGACTTCATTGTTTCAAGCGACTTCAAAATTTTTATTGAAGCGGTTGAATTGAGTGAGAAGATAAAGGACCCATCATATCCGGAAAAAAAGGCTGAAAAACAGCTGCAACGGATTATTTCATTGAAAAAAGAAATGACATAAGGAAGGATGGGCGAGATGGGGGATAAAAAAAAGCAAAAACTGACACCTCAGCAGCAACAGTACCAGCAGCTTGAACAAAAGCATGAACTAAAGCGGCCCGTCGTGAAAAACTGCATAAAGGCTTTTTTTGTCGGAGGGATAATCTGCTTGATTGGCCAAGCTGTAACCTATTTTTATATTTATTTCTTCAACTTTACGGAACAAACAGCAGGGAACCCAACTGTCGCCACTATGATTTTCTTTTCAATGATTCTGACAGGACTGGGTGTATATGATCATATCGGTCAATTTGCTGGAGCAGGCAGTGCTGTGCCGGTAACAGGATTCGGGAACTCAGTCATTTCGGCTGCAATTGAACATCGGACTGAAGGATTTGTACTTGGTGTTGGAGGAAATATGTTCAAACTGGCAGGAACAGTTATCCTCTTCGGAGTCTTTTCTGCATTTATTGTCGCGCTTGTGAAAACGCTGTTGACGATGATGGGGGTGTTGTAAATGTTGATTGGAAGGCAATCATGGCAGTTTGCTAATCGGCCTGTAATCGAATCATGGGCCGCTTCGGGAGGCCCTTTTGAAGCAGAAGGAAAGCTTGCAGCGGATTTTGATGTTCTGCATGATGACCTATGGATGGGACAGGACTCTTATGAAAAGGCCCATAGACAGCTGCTTGAAGAAGCAATCAACGCAGCCCTTCAGAAAGTGAATTTAACCAAAGAAGATATGCATTTTATGCTTGCTGGGGATTTGATTAATCAAATCACTCCATCAAGTTTTGCTGCCAGGACGATGCAAATACCATATTTCGGACTTTTTGGAGCCTGCTCTACCTCAATGGAAGGTTTGGCACTTGCTTC
>NZ_JBAVFI010000376.1:0-2286 GCF_049588175.1 Mesobacillus sp. | reverse complement strand
ACTTCTAGGTCTGCAACTGTTTCCATTTTATTAACAATCAGAGCAATTTCTTTTTCAAGAGCCTCGATTTGGTTTAGCAGCAGGTCCTCATCTACGGGATCAGCACCTTTTTTCAAGTTCTTAACAGCGTGCTGCCGGGCTTGCGCAACTGGAACAGGGGATGACTCTTGGATTTTTCGTTTCTCCGCCATCTTCACTCTCGCCCTGTCATAATTCCCTTCAATTTCCGTCAGTTCACCGCTTTCCAGCCAGTAAATTTTATTAAAAAGCTTATTAAGGAAAAATCGGTCGTGCGATACAGCAAGCAGGGTACCTTCGAAACCATCCAAAGCTTCCTCAAGGACTTCGCGGGAATCAATATCAAGGTGATTAGTCGGTTCGTCAAGAATCAAGAAGTTAAGGTCCTGGTGCATCAGCTGAGCAAGGCGAAGCCTCATCCTCTCACCGCCGCTTAACTGTGATACCTTTTTGAATACAGCAGGACCGTAAAAAAGGAATCCCGCGAGTACATTTCTGGCCTCTCCCTCATTCATGACCACTTCGCTGCGGAAGGCATCGAGCACTGTACCGTCCTTACTTGAGAGCTCCATGTGCTGTGAAAGGTAACCAATTTTCACATTGCTGCCCAGCCTTGCTTCTCCGCTGTCAGGATTCAGCTCACTCTGAATCAATTTCAGCAGTGTTGTTTTCCCTGAACCATTTTCACCAACGATTGCCGCGCGGTCCCGATACTGCAGCTGGAGATTCACAGCGCTGAATAGTTCCCGTGTGCCAAATGTTTTCCTGGCATCTTTGATGACGAGAACATCCTTCCCGCTGCGCCCGCCCGTTTCAAGTTCAAAGTTCATTTTCTTCCTGTTTAAAATAGGACGGTCTAGCTTTTCCATCCTTGCCAGTGCCCTTTCCATGTTTGTTGCTCGCTTATGCAAGGCAGAACTTGGAGGATTTGACCGGTTTGCCCAATCCCGCAGACGTTTTATAGCTTCCTTCATCTTCTTGATTTTTTTCTGTTGCTCTTCATACGCCTGGAATTCACGCAGTAATTTATCTTCCTTTTCCTTAAGGAAGCCTGAATAATTGGCATGATACAGCTCAATCTCCCCATCTTCCATATCGAGGATTTTCGTCGCCGTTTCATCAAGGAAATAACGGTCATGCGAAATGATGACAACGGTCCCTTCATAAGACGTAAGGAATTCAGCCAGCCACTCAGCAGCCATTATATCTAAATGGTTCGTCGGCTCATCGAGTAAAAGCAAATCTGGATTACGCAGCAAGCTTAACGCTAACCCCGCCTTTGTTTTCTCACCACCGCTCAGGCTGTTAAAATTTGAATCCAACAGGCCGGCAATATTTAAACCATTGGCAATCCGATCAATATTGGCATCCATCTCATAGCCGCCGCCAAGAGAAAACTTCTCCTGGAGAACACCGTATTTTTCCAGCAGCCTTTCAAGCCGCTCCGAATCCTCTGCGGAAGCAGCCATATCTTCTTCAAGCTTTTTCATATCCTGCTGAACGAAAATCAGCTCGTCAAAAGCTGTGGCTAAAACATCCCTGACCGTCATCTTCGAATCATAAACTGGAATCTGCGCCAGATAGCCAATCCTCAGACCCTTCTTCCAGTGAATCTTGCCTCCGTCTGGCTCTTCCATGCCCGCAATCAGCTTCAAGAGTGTTGTTTTACCGCTGCCATTCCTGCCAACAAGCCCTACCCTGTCTTTTTCATTTATTTCAAAACTCAAATCCTGAAAAATTGTATTTCCGCCGTACATTTTACTTATATCGTTAACACTAACTGTTATCATTATTTTTTCCTCCTAATGGACCTCTCCTTTCGCTTGAGCACAGGGTCTGCCCTGCGCTATTCGTGCATCAGTTAAGACGCAAAAAAGCCAGGGGCAGACTGCTCTGCTCCTGGCTCCAAATATCAATGAATACAAAAGGAGAGCATAAAGCCCTCCCCATTCACCGATGCTTGTTATTAAGCGGGAAAAGAGATGATCTTACCGTTTTGGTTTGATATTGAACTGCTAAAAATGGACATACGTATCCCGTTGGCAGCTGCAACAGCAAATTTTGCACGGCAAAAATAAAGGAATTCATTCCAGAATCCGTGCACAAAAACAGTCTTGATCATCTCTCCTCACCTCCGTTCATTAAATATTCACTCTAATCTTACTATTCATTCATTAGTATAGCAAGTATTTTCAAAAGTGGTCTTATCGAAAATCACATTGATTATTGTTGCCAGATGTTACAGAAAAATTCGTTGGAATCTGGCAA
>NZ_JBAVFI010000375.1:0-4530 GCF_049588175.1 Mesobacillus sp. | reverse complement strand
GAAAAGTGACGGACGACAAGATGCTTCGTCTTTTACATAAAGGGGAAGTTGTTGCCGATGTTCCGGCAGATGCGCTGGCAGAGGAAGCGCCTGTATATTACAAACCTTCTAGTGAACCAGCTTATTACCGTGAGTTCCAGTTGATGAAAAATGAGATTCCTAACGTTGAAAACTATGAAACTACTTTGCTGGATTTGCTGCAGCAGCCGACAATTGCGAGTAAAGAGTGGGTTTATGACCAGTATGATCATATGGTGCGTACGAGCACGGTTGTTTCACCTGGTTCGGATGCGGCTGTCGTGAGAATCCGTGGCACGGAGAAGGGCCTGGCGATGACGACGGACTGCAACTCGCGCTATATCTATCTTGATCCGGAAACAGGCGGGAAGATTGCCGTTGCTGAAGCGGCTCGTAATATTGTTTGTTCCGGCGGTGAACCGCTTGCGATTACGGATTGCCTGAACTTCGGAAATCCGGAAAAGCCGGAGATTTTCTGGCAGTTTGAAAAAGCGGTCGATGGCATGAGTGAAGCGTGCAGGACGCTTGGAACACCAGTAATTGGCGGGAACGTTAGCTTGTATAACGAAACGAATGGAACAGCTGTCTATCCAACACCAGTTGTCGGGATGGTCGGTTTGGTTGAGAATTTGCAGCATGTTACGACGCAGCATTTTAAAAATGCCGGCGATTTGATTTATATGTTGGGTGAAACGAAGGATGAGTTTGGCGGCAGCGAGCTGCAGAAGCTTATGTACGGACGCATTTTTGGAAAGTCGCCTGAGCTTGATTTAGACGTGGAAGCAAGCTATCAGGGACAAATTTTAACAGCGATCAAGAACGGTCTTGTAAAATCAGCGCATGATGTCGCGGAAGGCGGAGTAGCGGTTGCTCTTGCTGAGTCGGTGATTGGCAGCAAGGAGCTTGGAGCTGTGGTTGAACTAGAAGGAAATGCTGTATCGGCATTGTTCAGCGAATCGCAGTCCAGGTTTATTTTATCAGTAAAACCAGAGCATCAAATTGAGTTTGAAAGTTTAACAGACGCAGTGCTAATTGGAAAAGTGGTTGATGCGCCAGTTTTAAAGATTGATGTTAACGGCGAGAACGTGATCAATCAAGATGCAACTGGGCTGAAGAAGGCCTGGAAAGGAGCCATCCCATGCTTGCTGAACTAAAAGGCTTGAATGAGGAATGCGGCGTTTTTGGAATTTGGGGCCATACTGAGGCAGCGCAAATCACTTATTACGGACTTCATAGCCTGCAGCATCGAGGCCAGGAGGGCACTGGCATCGTCGTGACCGATGGCCAGCAGCTTAAGGTCAAGAAGGGTGAAGGACTTGTTAATGAGATTTTCACCGCTGATGTGATGGAAGAGCTTCAGGGTGTTGGCGCGATCGGACATGTGCGCTATGCGACTGCGGGGGGAGGCGGCTATGAGAACGTTCAGCCGCTTCTTTTCCAATCACAAAGCGGCGGTCTTGCGCTTGCACATAATGGCAATCTCGTAAATGCTGATGCGCTACGGAACCAGTTGGAGGCACAGGGCAGTATTTTTCAAACGAGTTCTGACACTGAGGTACTGGCCCATCTAATCAAGCGTGGCGGCTTCAGCCAGCTGAAGGACCGCGTGAAAAATGCGCTTCCGATGCTGAAGGGTGCCTATGCATTTTTGATCATGACAGAAACGGAAATGATGGTCGCGCTTGATCCGCATGGCCTGCGCCCACTGTCATTAGGAAAGCTTGGCGATGCTTATGTAGTAGCTTCCGAAACTTGTGCGTTTGATATTGTCGGCGCTGAGTTTGTCAGGGATGTCCTTCCTGGCGAATTGCTGATCATCGACGGTGATGGTCTCCATTCTGAAATCTATTCTATGAATTCAACGACGGCCATCTGCACGATGGAATATATATATTTTTCACGACCGGACAGCAACATTCATGGAATCAACGTTCATACAGCCCGGAAAAATCTTGGCAAGCAGCTGGCTGTTGAAGTCCCGATTAAGGCAGATGTAGTGACCGGGGTCCCAGATTCAAGTATTTCAGCGGCAATCGGATATGCCGAGGAATCTGGCATTCCTTATGAGCTGGGATTGATTAAGAACCGTTACGTCGGCCGGACGTTCATCCAGCCATCCCAGTCATTGAGGGAGCAGGGCGTTAAAATGAAGCTTTCACCGGTGCGCGGTGTTGTCGAAGGTAAGCGCGTCATTATGGTAGACGATTCAATCGTGCGCGGTACGACAAGCCGCCGTATTGTGAACATGCTTAAGGAAGCAGGTGCGACTGAAGTTCATGTCGTGATTAGCTCGCCGCCGATTCAGAATCCTTGTTTTTACGGAATCGATACTTCAACTCGTGAGGAATTGATTGCATCTGACCATTCTGTTGAAGAAATTCGCGAATTGATTGGCGCGGACTCGCTTACGTTTTTAAGTGTCGAGGGGATGCTTGAGGCGATTGGCCGGAATGAACCAGGGGAAACGCGCGGGCAGTGTCTGGCTTGTTTTACAGGGAAGTACCCGACAGAAATTTATCCTTCGGCGACTCCTGCTGGGCAGAAGTGCTGAATTTTTACCAAATATAGGGTGACGGCACGATTATGGAGAAGTTTTGGGAAATTTACACCGTTTTTTGGGCAATTATGACGAAGTATCGGGAGATTAACACTGTACTTTGGGAGATTATGATCGATGATTGGGAAATTGCATCTGAGGATGTTGCAAACATCCTGAATGAAGGTGCAATTAACTAAGTGAAGGTGCAGTTAAAACGAATTTGTGGTTATCCGTTAAACTATTAAGCAGGAATCAGGAAATTTTAAAAAGAAAACAGCCAAATCGGAGGTAGTGAACATGGCAAACGCGTATAAGCAGGCTGGTGTGGATATTGAGGCTGGGTATGAGGCGGTTGAGCGGATCAAAAAGCATGTGAAGCGGACGGTAAGGCCGGGAGTGATGGGGGCCCTGGGCGGATTTGGCGGGATGTTCGACCTTTCCAGCCTTGGTCTGAAGGAGCCGGTGCTCGTTTCTGGTACGGACGGCGTCGGCACGAAGCTTATGCTCGCCTTCATGATGGACCGGCACGATACATTTGGCATCGATGCGGTGGCGATGTGCGTGAACGACATCGTCGTCCAGGGTGCTGAGCCACTATATTTCCTTGATTACATTGCATGCGGCAAGGCCCAGCCTGAAAAGATCGAGGCGATTGTAAAAGGGATTGCCGATGGCTGCGAGCAGGCAGGATGTGCGCTTGTTGGCGGGGAAACTGCGGAAATGCCAGGCATGTACTCTACTGAGGAATACGATTTAGCTGGTTTTGCGGTTGGTGCCTGCGAGAAGTTAGATATCATTACCGGTGCCGGAATCAAAGCAGGCGATGTATTGATCGGGCTTGCATCAAGCGGGATCCACAGCAATGGCTACTCGCTTGTCCGCAAGGTATTTCTTGAACAGGCTGGCTTGGAGTTAGACCACTATGTGGACGCGTTTGGCTGTACACTTGGCGAGGAGCTTTTAAAGCCAACGCGTATTTATGTAAAATCGGTCCTTGCCGCGCTGAAGCAATATGAAGTCAAGGGGCTTGCCCATATAACAGGGGGCGGCTTTATCGAAAACATTCCGAGGATGCTTCCTGAAGGATTGGGTGCCGACATTGAAGAGGGAAGCTGGGAAATCCAACAGGTATTTAAAACGCTGGAATCCCTTGGGGGACTTGAGCGCCAGGATATGTACAATATTTTTAATATGGGGATTGGCATGGTCGCTGCTGTTGATCCAGCGATCGCGCCGGACGTCCTCCGTTTATTTAACGAAAATGGTGAAATGGCTTCGGTAATTGGTACAGTATCTGGATCTGAAGGGATTCGCATAAAGATGGCTGGTGGCTTGATATGATGTGGGGGAAATTGCGTGCAGCTGCAGACCAGCCTGATGAGAAGCAAACGATGAAGAAAATCGCTGTTTTCGCATCAGGAAGCGGCAGCAATTTTCAGGCAATCGGTGTCGCTATCCAGGCTGGCATCCTGAATGCTGAAATTTGCCTGCTCGTGTGCGACAAGCCTGGCGCTTTTGTGGTGGATCGTGCTGAAATGCTGGGGATACCGGGCCTGGTCATTAACCCGAAGTGGTTTCGGTCAAAGGAAGCATATGAAGCGAAAATTTTACAAAAACTAACCAGTCTTGATGTCGAGCTTGTGGTGCTGGCTGGTTATATGAGGCTGATCGGCCCGACGCTGCTTAAGGCTTTTGAAGGAAGGATCGTCAACATCCATCCCTCGCTGTTGCCAGCATTCCCTGGGAAGGATGCCATTGGCCAGGCGCTGGAAGCTGGTGTGGAGAGAACAGGTGTAACGATCCATTATGTTGATGAGGGAATGGACACAGGCCCTGTCATCGCCCGTGCAGCCGTCACGATCGACGCTGGAGAAACGAGAGAATCACTTCAGAAGAAAATACAGCGGATTGAACACAGCCTGTATCCAGAGGTTTTGGAACAGCTGTTGAATGGAAAAGAGGAGGCAGTACAA
>NZ_JBAVFI010000374.1:0-2313 GCF_049588175.1 Mesobacillus sp. | reverse complement strand
GAAAATATCAGACTTGGCGTTAGTTCACCAGATGGCATGCAAGGAATGTTCCTTGTTGAAGGCATCTGGAACAAACTTAACTTCATTAAAAACGGACTATTTTACAATGGAAAAGAATTGACGTCGGCAGGAGTTGGCAGCCAGTATGATCCTTCTAAAGGACTCGTCTATCTCCCTCACAAAATCGAGGTTGAAGAAGACGGCAATGATATGATGCCGAACGCCAAGTCTATGAAACTCTCAGACAGCCGGAGTCTGCTTAATGACCAATGGCTTATGCTATGGCCGGCAGCTGAGTTTTATGGCATGACTGATCAGCGGCCAGAGAACAAAAACGTTGCGCCTTCGTTCAGGGCACTGTTTGACAACAATCCATACCCTTCAGCTCCAAAAGTAAATCTGGATAGCGATACAGCAAATGATGTTGCTTCAACTGATCCATATTCAGTCAACAAAGATGTACTTTTACACGTATTTAAAAACCTTGATGCCATGCACTTCAACAAAGATGAGGGAGCATTTGTGACTGAGCATGATGGTGCAAATCAGGGAAACTATGTTGATACGTTCCAGGCTGGGTACACAGTTGAATCATTGAGGATCTTCCAAAGGGCCATTGATGGATTGCCGGTTGGCTATGCAAGCGGAGATGCCGCAGAAGGGTTAAAAACAAAAGAAGGCGAACGTGCAAAAGAGATGATCAAGGCACAAGCTGACTTTATAATGAATGAATTGATCATGGAAAATGGTTTGGCTGCAAAGGGTTATACAATTGGATCAGGTGCTGATGAAGAGGTTTCATTACAGGCGCAGTTGGGAGCCATTCGTGGTTTGACGGCAGCTTACCTGGCGACGTTTGATGATAAGTACCGTGAAGCGGCACGAGGGATTTTTGTAGCAATGGATAAGAATCTCTGGGATCAAGAGCTTAAAGCCTATAAAACTGGTAATGACGAATTCAAATATGATGCTTATACCGCAGGCGGGGTAGCTGCTGTCTTCCGAGTTGCGATCAATAATTTAAGCAATAGTGATAGCGATCAGGAGCAGCCGGCGCCATTGGAAGACGAAGCGATTATTGAAAAGTACACCGACTTCTTTGACAGTGTCATTGATGGACCATCTCTTGAAGAAGGCATGCAGGCCAGCGAATTCTGGGATACAGGAGATTTCTATTTAAAAAAAGGCAAGCCAGGAAACACGGATAAGGATAATGTACCGCAAATTCAGGCAGGACATGGCAAATACGGAATTGCACCTGTTCTTCTGCCTGTTGAAATCACCAAGAAGCATTAAAGGATCAATTTGATCTGTTACACGTCACAATAACAAGAAATCATTCATAAAGAGGCGTTTCCAATGAAGAAGCTGATTCTTTTCCTTTTATTGACCATTACAACTGTATTTAGTGCGGGCTGCACGGAAAAGGCAGGCGTTGCTATGGAGTTTGGCAGCACCCGCGACTATGCGGTGAACAGCAACAACATTCTTATGAAAAAGGATGGCACTGCCGTCTATACAGCCAATATCGATATCAATACTGTCTCATTCATGGATCCTGAAAAGGGAAGGGTTTTAGCGGAAGTGAAGGTTGGGAAAGAGCCTAGGCAGATGACATTAAGTCCAGATGAAAAATATCTGTATGTCGCGTGTATGCTAGATAACAAGATTGATATTGTTTCCATCAAGGAAAAGAAGGTCGTCGACTCCATTCCTGCTGGCATTGAACCGTTTGGGGTCGTGACAAGCCAGGATGGCAGAACATTATACACTGCCAATTATCGTTCGGGAAGTGTTTCTGTTTTTGACCTAGAGAACAGGAAGAAGGTCAAGGAAATTGAAGTTGGCGACCGCCCGCGGACGCTTGCTATTACGGCAAATGGCGATAAGTTATATGTGCCTCACTATTTAAGTAGTGCGATATCTGTCATTGACACCTCGGAAAATAAGGTAGTAAAAGAGATTCAGCTGGCAGACTCACCTGACAAGAAGGATCAGAAAAAAAGCCAGGGAATTCCGAATACGCTTGAACAATTGGTCATCAGTCCTGATGGTAAAACAGCATGGGTTCCGCACTTGTTAACGAATGTTGATACACCGATTCATTTCGAGGAAACCATTTTCCCGGCAATCTCGGTCCTTGATCTTGAAAAAGATGAGGAAATCGTAGAAGAACGGAAAGAACTGTTCGATGAATTAAATGTATCTGATAACCAGAATAAGACGATGATTGTTTCCAATCCTTATGATGTTGTTTTTAAAGCGGATGGCAGCAAAGCATACGCGGTCATGTCCGGAAGCGAGGATTTGGTG
>NZ_JBAVFI010000373.1:0-2839 GCF_049588175.1 Mesobacillus sp. | reverse complement strand
CCCAACTGCCGTCTTTTTCATTAGCAAATTCTTCTAGGGGCTGGCGCTGAGCCTCCTCGTCGCTTCGCTCCTGCGGGGTCTCATCTGACCAGCTAAGCCCGCAGGACACTGAATAGCTCCCTCGAATCTGCCCACGCACGATGGAAATGCGTTAGCATTTTCGGAGGAGTCTACGCGCCTTCCACTACAATCAACAGGTTTTAAAAATCAACATTAGGCATTAACAGAGCCATTTATTAAACAACAAAAAAAGCCCCCCTTAAGGGAGACTTGTATTAATTGACTAGACGCTGTGCTTCTCTTAACTGGAAAGTACGTACTTTCCTTGGAAGGAATCTGCGTATTTCATCTTCATTATATCCAACCTGCAGGCGCTTTTCATCAATAATGATTGGGCGGCGCAGCAATCCTGGATTTTCTTTAATCAGTTCAAACAATTCCTGAAGAGGCATCGTTTCCAAATTCACATCAAGCTTTTGGAAAGTCTTTGAACGAGTCGAAATAATTTCATCCGTTCCATCTTCAGTCATCCGAAGAATTTCTTTTATTTCATCAATAGATAAAGGCTCTGAAAAAATGTTTCTTTCCGAATATGGAATCTCATGTTCTTCAAGCCATGATTTTGCTTTTCTGCAAGAGGTACAACTTGGTGAAGTGTATAAAGTGACCATTGGTAATTCACACTCCCTTTAATTTACTTAAATTATGTGCCTTATTTAAGCTAGAAAATTCTTAAATAATAATAAGTATAACTTTATAATTCATATAGAATATTATACACCAAGGATTCAATAAAAGGTATCCCTTTTAAAAAAATATTCCGGGTAATTATGTAAGGATTCTAGCCTTATATATATATAACGAACTTAATTGAAAAAAGTTTCATTAAATTTATATTTTTTTCATCACCCTTCATATTGCCATCTATAAAAATATTCGTATTATGCTAGCTGATTTTGTCGGTTATCATTAATTTATTTATATTTACCCTTTCTCACAGCAGCTAAACATTTTTAAAAAAAATAATATTCTCAATTGGACCTACTAAAATGAAAACGCATCCATATATGATACACATGGATGCGTCTAATTATAGGTCTTTTTTTGTATTTGCTGTATTTAACTTTTTTACATTTTTGTTTAAGAATTCTTCCGAAAAAAGAGTCAATTCACAAAACGGGATTAAAATCTCCCTATACTAAATATCCTGCAGTAAGTCATTACGCTTTTCTTCAAGTGTCAATACTTCATCAACTGGCTGATATGACTCTCCATAAAACTTTTTATCTTTATATGTGTGTATCATATTGTACGTCTTTTTCATCGCTTCGTACACTAGCTCTTCTGGAGCGTGATCTGGTGCCCAATATAGGATTTCCATTTCATTGATCTGCTTTGTTGCAAGTGAACGCCTGCGGTATCCAATCGTGCGAGCATGCTCAAAACCTTCACGCTTGTAAAAACGCAATCGTTTTTCGGTATCTGTGTCATCATAATTGACTGGCTCTACCTCAAGAATAATTGGCTTTCCTTTTTCCTTAAGCTTTTCAATCAGCTTATTACCTAGCCCCTGCCCTCTTGTATCCTTAGAAACAAAAAGATAATCAATGAAGACAAAGTCGTCTGTTTCGACATACATCAATACATGCCCAGGACCTTCATCTTTATGGTAAATCTCCGGACGTTCCTTTAAAAGTGTTTCCATATGTTCTTTTGATTTCATTTCTTCAATTGGAAAATATTGATTTAATTTTTCATACCAATGCATGGCTTATCTCCTTTTCGACTTTTTTCATCCTGATAAGCACCCAGCTTTTCTTATATAATCATGATCAAGATAGTACTAATATTTTTTCTTGATAAAGTTCTTTTAATACACCAACAATTCTTTTAAAATAAAGATGAGTAGGGATCATGATTATATATACCACATTTCATGAAATTGATTTGTGTAAAAAAAGGTGGAGGTTTATCATGGGCGATTACATAATGGACTTAACGATCGTTACTGTGCTTGTAGTGGGAATTACCGCAACAATTGGTGTTATTACCAATGGGATTGGCACAAGATTTTTCGGAGGAAGAAACAGGTCTGAATTTGTCGACCAGTCAGCCCGGATGCAAACAGGCTGGAAAAACGTTGGCGGCGGCAAAAAGTAACTCGTTACCCAGGTTTTATTATACATTATCCACATTACAATAATCTAATCATACGAAAAGGACCTTATGTGAGTGACTCATTTAAGGTCCTTTTTATTTAAATCTTGCACTCTCTTTATTTTTTCATTTATTTAAGGAGTGTAATCAACTTTTGGCGTATATCTGTTACTTGCGTTCCATAATAGATATTCGTTGATTCCCTGATCCTTGAGCGCCCGGATCTGGTCTTCGACTTCTTTCTTTCCGTAAACTAAGTAATTCCCGCTGCCAAGCCATGATGCTGTAAAATCTTGGAGCCAAGGACGAGAAATTGGCGGTGTTTTTAATTCACCCAATTTTCTCTTTTCAAGCTTTGCATATTCGACAACAAGCTTGTATGGCTCGGTATCTGGCTTAGCGATTCCAAAATAAGAAGTCCAATGGCTTGGATAAATCATTGACGATATTACATCTACATTTTCAGAGATTTTCGAGAAATTCTGTCCGATACCTGGAGCTTCAGGCAATGTCGCTGTATAGCCAAAAATATCTACAGATACTTTTACATCATAAGGCTTGAGTTCTTTTCTTGCATAGGCGACAAAGTCCGTCACTGCGTTAACACGTTTTTGAACGTTGTCCATTTTTACATCCTTATAGTCCCCCATTGAATATACAAGAGAAGCATCTCTGTTTTCAA
>NZ_JBAVFI010000372.1:0-2470 GCF_049588175.1 Mesobacillus sp. | reverse complement strand
AGCTAAAACAGCTACATTGATAAAAAAGGCAAGAGAAGAAGAGGCAGGAAAGAATAATCTCCTTTTTGATAATGGGGACTTAATACAAGGAAATCCGCTTGGGGATTATAAGGCAAAAGTGGACAAGCTTGAAGACGGGGAATTACACCCTGTATTTAAGGCTATGAAACTATTGGATTATGATGGAGCCACAGTTGGTAACCATGAATTTAACTATGGTTTAGATTACCTTGATGAGGTTCTTGATGACGCGCCAATGCCATATGTGAATGCGAACGTATTCAAATATGACGGCGATGATAATCCAGATAATGATGAAAACTACTTTAAACCATATAAAGTGTTTAACAAGAAAGTTACGGATGAAAGCGGCAAAACACAGGTTATTAAGATCGGTGTAGTTGGCGCTGTAACGCCACAAATCGTCCAGTGGGACAAAGCAAATCTTGATGGAAAAGTTATTACGAAAGATATAGTTAAGTCAGTAGAGGCACAAATTCCTAAAATGAAGGAAGAGGGCGCTGACATTATTATCGCGCTTGCACACTCGGGAATTGGCGACGAAAAGGTCGTTGAAATGGAAGAAAACGCAGCATACGACCTGACAAAGGTTGAAGGAATCGATGCTATCATTTCAGGCCATAACCATTTGAATTTCCCAGGTGCATTCGTTGGTCTTCCAGGTGTAGACCAAGAAAATGGAACAATCAATGGTGTGCCTGTTGTTATGCCAGGTAACTGGGGTAACCAGCTAGGTGTCATGGACTTGACGATTGCCAAGGAAAAGGGCAAATGGAATGTCAAAAGTTCAAAATCTCAATTAAGAGCGATTTATGATAAAGCGACTAAGAAGAGCTTGGCAGATGCAGATCCTGCTATTTTAAAAGCTGTTAAAGATGAACACCAAGGAACTGTTGACTATGTCCGTCAGCCTGTTGGAACAACAACAGCTGACATTCACAGCTATTTTGCATTGGTACAGGATGATCCATCAATCCAAATCGTTACGAATGCACAGAAATGGTATGTAGAAAAGCAGGTAAAAGGAACACCTGACGAAAACCTGCCAATCCTTTCTGCAGGGGCACCGTTTAAAGCTGGCGGAAGAAATGGCGCTAGTTACTATACGTATGTACCTGAAGGAACGATTGCAATTAAAAACGTTGCAGACCTTTACCTTTATCCAAACACAGTTTCAACAATCAAAATTAAGGGAGCAGACGTAAAGGAATGGCTTGAAATGTCTGCAGGACAGTTCAACCAAATTAATGAGTCGGTTAGTGGAGAGCAAAATATCGTTAATAATGCTTTCCCTACTTACAACTATGATGTCATTGATGGCGTGACTTACGAAATCGATGTAACTGAACCGGCAAAATATGATATGGATGGCAACATTAAAAATGCTGATGCTAACCGTATCAAGAATTTACAGTATAATGGTGAACCGATCAATCTGGATCAGGAATTCCTGGTTGTTACTAACAACTATCGTGCAAGTGGAAACTTCCCTGGTGTGAGAAATAAGTCAGCTGTAGAAATGTACCCAGATGAAAATCGTCAGGCAATCATCGATTATATCCGTGAAGTTGGAACAATTGATCCTTCTGCTGATGGAAACTGGAAATTCTCTTCAGTATTGAATGATGTAAACGTTACTTTCGATTCTGCTATGGAAGCAGTAAGTGCTATTGATGAGGGCAGCAACATTGAATACGTTGGACCAAGCGAAAACAATTTTGGCAAGTATTCTATAAAACTGCCAGTTACTAAGCCTTTCGAACTGCAGCTTTTAGGAATCAATGACTTCCACGGACAGCTTGATACGTACAATTCAAAAATCAATGCTGGTGGAATTGAATATCTTGCAGCCTATTTGAAGCAGCGTGAAGCCCAAAACCCTAACACATTGATGGTACATGCTGGGGATGCTGTTGGGGCAAGTTCACCTGTGTCAGCGTTATTGCAGGATGAACCCACAATTGCCATCTTAAATAAACTTGGCTTTGATGTTGGTACAGTTGGAAACCATGAATTTGATGAGGGTGTAGATGAAATGATGCGCCTGATCAATGGAGGCAGCCACCCGAAAACAGTTGAAAAGTATGGTGTATTTGAAGGTGCCGACTTCCCTTATATTGCTGCTAACCTAGTTGATGCAGCTACAAACAAAAATATACTGCAGCCATATCACATTGAAGAGGTAAATGGAGTACCGATTGGATTCATTGGGATTGCTTTGTCCGATACGCCAAGTATCGTGATTCCAAGTGCAGTTAAAGATGTGAGATTTACAGATGAAACTGAAGCAATTAATAAATACGCGGCGGAATTAAAAGCAAAGGGCGTTGAAACGATTATCGTTTTAGCTCACAACCCCTCTTCATCAGCAGCGGACGGATCTGGTGCTACAGATGAACTTGTTGACATTGCCAAAAATGTAGATGATGAAGTTGATGTACTATTTGGC
>NZ_JBAVFI010000371.1:0-6772 GCF_049588175.1 Mesobacillus sp. | reverse complement strand
TCTCCAAAAAAGAGTTATGAGTTAGCTCATAATTTAAAACGTTGGCTAGTGATCATCTATATAATAGAAGTCACTATAAAATATTGTTTGTTGACGCTTGTTTGTTTAGTTTTCAAAGAGCAATTTTTCAACGTCGCTCGTAGGCGACTTAAATAATATATCATGCTACCACTGCCTCGTCAACACTTTTTTAAAAGTTATTAACTGATGTCCAACAGCAACTTTTATATATTAACAACTCTTGCTTGATTGGTCAATAACTATTTTCAAAAAAAGCTTTTTTGGGGATGACTCATTGTTTTCGGATATAAAAGAGTAATAGATACTGAAATACTCGAAACTTAATGAGGGTTCAAAAAAGATGCCAAAGACCACGAAAAAATTAAAAGAAGCTTTTGTACCGTTCCTCAATAAGTTCAGAAGCCCTGTTGATTGGAGTGGAAGACGCGCAGACTTTTCGAAATGCTACCGCATTTTTTCGTGCGTGGGTTCATTCAAGGAAGCTATTCAGTGTCCTGCGGGATCAGCTGGACAGATGAAACCCCGCAGACGCACGTGGCGGCGAGTAGGCTCAGCGGCAGCCCCACGAAGAATTTGCTTATGAAAAAGCCGGCAGTTGGGCTTTATCATAATTCTTCCGCGGAAAGCGAAGCGCCGGGAACGGAAATCAATAGCCCCATTTCTCCTCCAAACAAAAGAAAGACTGTAAACAAGCTCGATTTTTATCGAGTTCGTCTACAGTCTGAATGCCGCTTTCCACAAGCTTATTTTCATTAACTTCAACAGCTAATCATTATATGATCCATGTCTGAATCGCAACAAGTGCAAACACACCAGGTATTCCTAACAATCCAGAAACCGCTGCTGTTGCAATATTGATTGGGACATAAACTCCGAAGCTGGTTCCGAAAGCATTAAGAAAAAATAAAAAGATGGCTCCGATTAAAATCTTTACTGCACCCTGACCGACAAAGCGGAGTGGTTTTGTTGGTGCACCTATGACTAGCAGCAGGAAGATCAATCCGCCAAGGATTGATATGACAACTACAGGATCCATACTGTTCCCCCTTATTTCAATGTCTTGTACTAATTTTTATGTACAAGTTATCAAAATAAGACCTTATCGCATGGAAAATACGTGCTACCTTACCTTAATCGTAATTTTCCTGTGTTTCGCTTCTTTAAATAGAAAGAAGTACTTCGCTTCGGCAATCTTTGCTTCGGTGATAAACTCTTCTGATGGATCGAAGCTTCTTTCAACCAGGAGCTTTTGATTGTTCCAGTTTGTCTTCATGGTGTTAAGCTGTTCCATTAATTTTTGGTCGAATTCTTTTCTAAGCCATTTCTTTTTACGAAACAACATGACTTTCCTCCAGGTGAATTTATCGCTTAATTAAGTCACTTTTCCGGTTAGGAACCGATTCAGCTTCCTGTCCGAAAAGCATTCCAAGGTTCGATGTAGCTGGAGATTCCCTCGAATTACACTTCCCGTCGTCCTTCCATTGCTTTGGAGAGCGTGACCTCATCAGCGTATTCAAGGTCACCGCCGACTGGCAGTCCATGTGCTATACGCGTGATCTTAATGCCTGACGGTTTTAACAGCCGAGAAATATACATGGCTGTTGCTTCTCCCTCTATATTTGGGTTAGTTGCAAGGATTACCTCCTGAACAGTCTCATCCTGAAGCCTCTTTAATAGATCAGGTATATTGATGTCCTCCGGGCCAATGCCATCCATTGGAGAAATCGCACCATGGAGTACATGATACAAGCCGTTATATTCCTTCATTTTTTCCATGGCAATCACATCTTTTGGATCCTGGACTACACAGATGACGCTTCGATTCCTGCGCTGGTCTTCACAAATATAACAAGGATCCTGGTCTGTGATATGGCCGCAAACCGAACAATAAGACAGATTCCTCTTGGCATTTACAAGTGCTTTTGCGAAATCCAAAACGGTTTCTTCCTTCATGCTCAAGACAAAAAATGCCAGACGTGCAGCCGTTTTAGGACCGATGCCCGGCAATTTCATAAAGCTGTCGATCAGCTTCGATATTGGTTCAGGATAATGCATTCTTTTCTATTCCTCCTAGAACATTCCCCCAGGAAGGTTCATCCCTTTTGTGAATTGTCCCATTGTATTGTTTGTTAGTTCTTCTGCTTTTTTCAATGCATCATTCGTTGCCGCAAGCACTAGGTCTTGTAGCATCTCAACATCATCAGGGTCAACGACTTCTGGTTTGATTTGAACATCCACAATCTCCTTATGTCCAGTTACGATGACAGTAACCATGCCGCCGCCAGCGGTTCCTTCGATTTTTTCTTCACCTAATTGAGCTTGTGCTTCTTCCATCTTCTTTTGCATCTTTTGCATTTGCTTCATCATATTCTGCATATTACCCATTCCACGCATCATATTCACGTACCTCCAATTTTAATCTTGTATTTGTATTAATTCATCGCCAAATAATTTCTTGGCTTCAGAAATCAGCGGGTCTTCATTAGCTGATGTCCCTTCTTCTGCACCTTCGCCTCTTTGGCTGATAAAACTTTCCCTTATTTGTAGCCATTGGTCTTCCGGCACACCTATTACCTGCAGCCTCTTGCCTGTGTATTCATACATGGCACTGCTGACAGTCTCGACAAACCTGGTGTTTTCCATTGCCATTTGACAGTGTATTTCATATTTGAATTTTATCACTACAGACGCATCGGATGCAGCAACTGGCTCAGCTTCATTCAACAATGCAGCCTGTGAACGCATTTGTTTTGCTGCAAGCATTTCAAGAAGGTCGCCCCACCGGCTTTTGATTGTCTGAAGATCTGCCTTTGTCGCATTCTTTAACACTTCTTTGATTTTACCTGCCGGTGCCTGGAAACCTTTCCGGTTCGTACGCGGCGCTTTTTTTGCAGCCGCAGCAGGCTCACCCGCAGCTTGACCAGGATTTTGCTGGAAATAAGCAAGTTTTTCCTCAAGCTGTTCAATCCTTTTTAGCAAAGGCTCGACATTAACATTGCTGGCCGGAGATTGATTTTCCAGCTGGCATAGCTTCACTATTGCGACCTCAAGGAAAATACGCGGATGGTTGGTCCAGCGCATTTCTTGCTGTGCTTTGTTCAAAACTTCTATTAATTCATAAATTTGGGCTGTATCAATTTTATTGGCCAATTCCTGAAAATCCTCATCAAGCATGACTCTTTCCATGGATTCTTCAAGAGCTGGTGCAGCCTTATACAGGAGCATATCTCGGTAAAAATATATAAGGTCCTCAATGAACCTTGCTGGATCTTTTCCTTGCATGAGCAGTTCTTCCAACGCTTCCAGTCCGGCTGCAGCGTTCCGCTCGTAAATCGCATTCGCTAGCTGATTAAGGAAATTTTGTGAGACTGTACCGGTTACAGTTAATGCATCTTCAAGCGTAACCTTGTCCTGGCTGAATGAAATCGCCTGGTCAAGCAAGCTCAAGGCATCCCTCATTCCACCTTCTGCTGCCCTTGCAATGATCTGCAGGGCTTTTTCATCGCAATTAACTCCAGATTCCTCAACAATTTGCTTCATTCTGCCAACAATGGCCTGGGCCGTGATTCTCTTAAAATCAAATCGCTGGCATCTTGAAATGATCGTTAAGGGAATCTTATGAGGCTCAGTTGTTGCGAGGATAAAGATGACATGCTTAGGAGGCTCTTCAAGAGTTTTGAGCAGTGCGTTGAACGCTCCGATGGAAAGCATATGCACTTCGTCTATGATGTATACTTTATACTTCACGACGTTTGGCGCATATTTAACCTTGTCACGAATATCCCTGATTTCTTCAACACCGTTATTAGAAGCGGCGTCAATCTCGATCACATCAGGAATGGATCCGTCCGTTATTCCACGGCAGGCATCACACTCATTACAAGGCTCGGTTGCCGGAGCATTTTCACAGTTAACTGCTTTTGCCAAAATTTTTGCAGCACTCGTCTTTCCGGTTCCACGCGGTCCCGAAAAAAGATAGGCATGTGATATTTTTTGTTGAAGCAGAGCATTTTGCAGTGTCGTTGTGACATGTTCCTGCCCGACCACATCAATGAACTGCTGTGGACGCCAGACACGATATAAAGCTTGGTAGGCCAATGACACCGCTCCCTTCGTTTTGTTATCTTTCCTATTATAACGCATATTTTTTTCAATTTCACTTTTACAAATGGAAAGTTCAAGGTTTTTTCTCGACTTTCTTGAAACAACAAAAAACTCATCTCCGCAAAGGAAATGAGCTGGTTGTTTATTATATAACTGCCGCGCACCTTCCGTCGACTGAATACCATAAGCGTTACTTAAGCAGTTAGCTCGGCCCAGGCAACCCTGCGGCACATGGGAGCGTCCACTTAATGCTGCTTCCTTCCGGACCTGACATGGTTCATGGATTCCCATTGCGCAGGACCCGGGCGTCAACACCACTTACTTAAGGCAGACCCTACAGTAAAACAGCCTCGGGAAGGAGTTCATCCCCGCTAGAGCGGATTGCGGGTACAGGGCACCGCTACCTCCCCGACTAGCACGGCAAAATTGAAACCTTGTTTAGGTGTGTCTCAAGGACACATCCATAGTATACTAACTTCGCCTAAAAAAATCAATGTTTATTGGCTGTCAATTCCTGTATGCTGTTCCAATGCCTCTTTCGCCAGTCTTTTCATACGTTTCTTTTTTTCGCGCAGAGTCTTAAAGAAATCAGACAACAGTGCACCGCATTCCTCCTCCAGTACGCCAGATACTACTTCACTCTGATGGTTAAAGCGTTCATCCTGGAGAATGTTCATAAATGTCCCCGCACATCCACCCTTTGGATCTACGGCGCCATATACTACTTTTTTCACTCGCGACAGCATGATTGCACCTGCGCACATCGGACATGGCTCAAGAGTGACGTAGAGAACCGCATCTTCAAGCCTCCAAGTCCCGAGCTTCGAGCAAGCTTCATCAATTGCCAGCACTTCGGCATGGGCAATTGAACTCTGCCGTGTCTCACGAAGATTATGGGCACGTGCGATGACCTCACCATTATGCACAATGACTGCCCCAATGGGTACTTCATCTATTTGTCCCGCTTTTTTCGCCTCTTCAATCGCTTGATACATATATTGTTCATCTGGAGTTAGTTGAGCTGACATCTTTTCCTCCGGTAATTGAGTAAGTGATTTATTTCCATGTGGTTTAATAATCCTCCCGCGGTCTAAAAATAAAGCAAAGGAGAGGAAGTACATGACGAAAACGGCATTATTAATCATCGATATGATCAACGACTTTAATTTTGATGCTGGAGAAGCATTGGCTGAACATACTATGAAAATAATTGATCCTATTTTACAGTTAAAAAAGAATTTTAACGAAAGAGATCTGCCTGTCATCTATATTAATGACCATTATAATCTATGGCAGGCTGATTTCGAAAAAATAATAGATTTTTGCACCAATGAAAAAAGCGAGGAAATCATCAAAAAGATTTCTCCTGAAAAGAACAAGGATTATTTCTTGATAAAACCAAAGCATTCCGCTTTTTACGGAACGGCACTTAATACCCTGCTGCAGCAATTGAACGTTGATACTCTAATCCTGACTGGTATCGCCGGTAATATTTGTGTTCTCTTCACCGCCAATGATGCCTATATGCGTGAATATAACCTCATGATCCCTGAGGACTGCATTGCTTCAAACAACGATGAAGATAACAAATATGCTTTAACAATGATGAAAAATGTATTGTCTGCAGAAACTAAGCCAGTTAAGGAGCTTGGTTTATAACATACTGCATTTTCTTCCTTCATACAATGGTTGTAGCGCTATTATGCCAGGGAGGGAAGAAAATGCAAATACATGTTGTGCGGCCTAATCAGAGATTATCGCAGATTGCCCAGATTTATGGGTCATCCGTTCAGGATATTACAGAAGCAAATGAACTTCCTAATCCAAATAACCTTGTGGTTGGTCAGGCAATGGTCATTCCGATTGTCGGCAGCTTTTACTGGGTCCAGCCAGGCGATTCCTTGTGGTCGATCTCAAGGAAGTTCGGAATTGCTTATCAAGAGCTTGCGAGGATTAATGGAATATCTGTCAATCAGCCTCTTTCTCTTGGCCTCCGTCTTTATATTCCGCCGCGGCCAAAAACAAGAGCCGAATTCAATGCGTATGTCGAACCGCGCGGGAACACCGTTGCTCCTGCTCTGGAAACTGCTGCGCGCGAGGCTGCTCCTTATTTGACCTACCTTGCACCCTTCAGCTTCCAGGCCCTCCGTGATGGTTCGCTGAAAGAACCGCTTCTCAATGATTTCCCTGCAATTGCAAGGGCAAATAACAATACACTGATGATGGTTATTACGAACCAAGAAAATGACCAGTTTAGCGATGAGCTAGGCCGTATATTATTAAATGATATTCCGGTGCAGGATCGTTTTCTTAATAATATTGTAGCCACTGCAAAAAAGTATGGCTTCCGTGATATCCATTTTGACTTTGAATTTCTTCGCCCCGCTGATCGCGAAGCCTATAACCGATTCCTTAGGAAGGCTCGGGACAGGTTTAAGCAGGAAGGCTGGCTCATCTCGACTGCCCTGGCTCCGAAAACAAGCGCCGCCCAGATGGGAGAATGGTATACTGCCCATGACTACAAGGCGCACGGAGAAATTGTCGACTTCGTGGTGATTATGACCTATGAATGGGGATATAGCGGCGGACCTGCTCAGGCAGTTTCACCAATAGGGCCTGTCCGCCAAGTGCTGGAGTATGCCATTAC
>NZ_JBAVFI010000370.1:0-13599 GCF_049588175.1 Mesobacillus sp. | reverse complement strand
CCGCTTCAACAGAAGTAGCCATGTCAGCAAGCTTGAAGCCGATTCCCTGGTTGGCAGCGATTGGCTTGCCGAATTGCTGGCGTTCCTTTGCATAACCAACTGCTGCATCAAGCGCTCCTTGCGCAATACCTACAGCTTGAGCAGCAATACCGTTACGGCCGCCATCAAGAGTCATCATCGCAACTTTGAAGCCCTCGCCGACTTCACCAAGGATATTTTCCTTTGGAACGCGACAGTCTTCAAAAATGATTTCAGTTGTTGGAGATGAACGAATTCCTAGCTTTTTCTCCTTCTTGCCAACGGAGAAGCCTGGGAAGTCGCTTTCAACGATGAAAGCAGTAGTTCCTTTATGCTTGCTTGTTGGATCTGTCAACGCGAATACGACATAAATGTCCGCTACGCCGCCGTTTGTGATGAAGATTTTAGAACCGTTCAGCACATAGTGGTCGCCGTCTTCTTTTGCAGTCGTTCTCATTGCACCTGCATCAGAGCCGCTTCCTGGTTCAGTAAGGCCGTATGCGCCAATACTTTTGCCTTCCGCCATAGGCCTTAGGTATTTTTGCTTTTGTTCTTCATTGCCGAACTTGAAAATCGGCCAGCCTGCAAGTGAAGTGTGAGCAGAAAGCATTACGCCTGTGGACGCACAAACGCGGGATAATTCTTCAACAGCGATGCAGTAAGCAAGATAGTCACTGCCAATTCCGCCGTACTCTTCAGGCCAAGGAATCCCAGTAAGGCCAAGCTCAGCCATTTTGTCAAAAATCTCACGGTCAAAGCGTTCTTCCTCGTCACGCTCAGCAGCTGTCGGTGCCACTTCATTCTTCGCAAAATCACGCACCATTTTTCTGATCATTTCATGCTCTTCTGATAATCTAAAATTCACTTTTGTTTCCTCCGTTACTGTTGGATTTATATTCGCCTTGTTAAACTAGTCTGTTGATTTCCACTCCAGGCGCATCGCTTTCCGCCGCGGGGCTGGCGCTGAGTCTCCTCGCCGCAGATGGCGTCTGTGGGGTCTCACCTGTCCACCTGATCCCGCGGGAGTCTCGCGTCTTCCGTTCCAATCAACAGGGCTTTTTAAATTGAAAGTCTATGACAGAATCATTCAATTAAAACTAGTACCAAATAAACTTTATAACTGCTTATTTTTATAACTGCTTACTAATAACAATCTTCTGGATTTCACTCGTGCCCTCGTAAATTTCAGTCACCTTCGCGTCACGGAAATATCGTTCAACCGGATATTCCTTCGTATAGCCATAGCCGCCGAATACCTGGATCGCTTCTGTTGCCACTTCTACAGCTGTCCTTGAAGCGAAAAGCTTTGCCATCGATGCTTCCAGACCACATCTTTTTCCTTCTGAACGAAGCTGAGCTGCCCGATAGATTAATAGTTTTGCAGCTTCAACGGATGTAGCCATATCGGCAAGCTTGAAGCCGATGCCCTGCTGAGCAGCGATTGGTTTACCGAACTGCTGTCTATCCTTTGCATATTCAGTTGCTGCCTCTAAAGCCGCTTCTGCAATCCCTAGCGCCTGGGCGGCAATGCCGATCCGGCCGGAATCCAGGTTGCTCATCGCGATTTTAAAGCCTTCGCCTTCCTGACCGAGCAGGTTTTCTTCAGGAACTTTCATATCTTCAAACGTAAGTTGCACAGTACGAGAACCGTAAAGACCCATTTTGTGCTCATCCTTGCCGACGATGAAGCCTGGAGTGTCCTTTTCAACAATAAAAGCCGACACACCCTTTGTACCTGCTTCAGGATTTGTGTTAGCAAAGACAATGTAAACATCTGCTTCGCCGCCATTCGTAATGAACACCTTTGAGCCGTTCAATACATAATGGCCATCCTTCTTTACCGCCCTCGTTTTTAGGCTTGCCGCATCCGAACCAGCACTCGGTTCTGTTAGACAGAAAGCTCCCAGGTATTCACCCGCAGCCAGCTTTGGAACGTATTTTTGCTTTTGCTCTTCTGTACCAAAGTATAGAATTGGATTCGTTCCAACCGATGTATGAACAGACAGGATCACGCCTACAGTCGCGCTTACCTTCGAAATTTCATGGATTGCGATGATATAGGAGATGAAGTCCATCTCTGCCCCACCATACTGCTCAGGAACCGGAATCCCCATCAAACCAAGCTCGCCCATCTTCTTCAAGATTTCCTTCGGGAACTCGCCTTCCTCCATCTTCTCAACAAACGGCGCAATCTCACTCTGAGCAAAATCACGCACCATCTTCCGCATCATATCCTGCTCTTCCGTAAACCTAAGATCCATATTCCAACCTCCCTTTACCGCTTTAAAGCCCCGGGGGTCTGACCCCCAGCACTTCACCGCATCACCGCATCGGGGGTCTGACCCCCAGCGCTTTAACGTGTTAGTGTGTTTTATTGGTATGTGTAGAAGCCTCGGCCTGATTTTTTGCCGAGCCAGCCTGCTTTTACGTATTTTCTGAGTAGTGGGCATGGGCGGTATTTGTCGTCGCCGAAGCCTTCGTGCAGTGTTTCCATGATGTAGAGGCATGTGTCGAGGCCGATGAAATCTGCTAGTGTCAGCGGGCCCATTGGATGGTTCATGCCGAGCTTCATGACTTCGTCGATCGCTTCCTTCGTCGCAACACCCTCATATAGTGTGTAGATTGCTTCGTTAATCATCGGCATCAGGATGCGGTTTGATACGAAGCCTGGGAAATCATTTACTTCTACAGGTACCTTTTCCAGCGTTTTTGTAATGTCCTCGATTGTTTGATAGACTTCATCTGCTGTTGCAAGGCCGCGGATGATTTCAACAAGCTTCATCACTGGAACGGGATTCATGAAGTGCATGCCTATTACCTTCTCTGGACGCTTAGTAGCCGCAGCGATTTCCGTAATCGGCAAGGATGAAGTATTTGAAGCAAGAATCGTATGGGCTGGTGCGATTTCATCCAGCTGTGCGAAAATCTTCGCCTTGATGTCCATGTTCTCAACTGCCGCTTCAATAACTAGGTCTACCTTTGTAGCATCCTGCAAGTCATGTGAAGAATTAATTCTGCCAACAATCTCACCAAGCTGTTCAGCAGTCATCCGGCCTTTATCAACCTGGCGATTAAGATTCTTCTTAATTCCAGCCAATCCACGTTCGACGAATTCAGCTTTGAGATCATTCAATAACACGCTGTATCCTGCCTGTGCGCATACCTGGGCAATCCCTGACCCCATCTGGCCCGCACCGATTACCATAATTGTTTGAACACTCATCGTTTCTCCCCCTGATTCAGATAAAATTCATATCAACGGAGGACAGCTTCAAACTGCCCTCCCAATCACAATTTCAGATCCGCTTAATCTATTAATCCATGAAACTTATTGCTTAGGAACCTCGATCATCACTGCGTCTCCCTGGCCACCACCGCTGCAGATCGCCGCAATGCCGACCCCGCCGCCGCGACGCTTCAGTTCATGCATCAGGGTAAGGATGATGCGCGCCCCACTCGCTCCAATCGGGTGTCCAAGCGCAACCGCACCACCGTTCACATTGACCTTCTCAGGATCAAGGTTCGCGATGCGCCCGCTAGTCAGTGCAACAGCCGCAAAGGCTTCATTGATTTCAAACAAATCGATTTCCTCTAGGGACTTCCCTGTTTTCTTCAACAACTCGTTAATCACCAATCCAGGTGTTTTCGGGAAGTCCTTCGCTTCTGTCGCGATCGCCGCATGCCCAAGGATGACTGCCTGTGGTGTCCTGCCTTCACGCTGGGCACGCTCTTCGCTCATCAACACAAGAGCCGCCGCACCGTCATTGACGCCTGGCGCATTACCAGCTGTGATCGTACCGTCCGAATTGAATACAGAGCCCAGTTTTGCAAGCTTTTCAAGCGAAGTATCCTTCCTTGGCGATTCATCATGCTGAACAAGAATTGGATCTCCCTTTCGCTGCGGTACTTCCACAGGAACAATCTCTTCAGCAAACTTGCCTGATTCGATGGCTTCTACTGCCCTCTGGTGGCTGCGGTATGCCCACTGGTCCTGTTCCTCACGGCCGATTTCCAATTCTTTTGCGACTTCGTTTCCATACGTACCCATGTGCACGCCTTTAAAGCTGCAAGTCAAGCCGTCGTGAATCATCAGGTCCTTCACCTGGCCATCGCCCATTCTCAAGCCCCAGCGCGCTTTAGGCAAAAGGTAAGGAGCGTTGCTCATCGATTCCATTCCGCCTGCGACAATCACTTCCTCATCTCCGGCACGGATGATCTGGTCGCCAATCGTCAAGCTGCGCATTCCAGAAGCACAAACCTTATTAACCGTTTCTGTCTTCACTTCCCAGGGGATACCCGCTTCTCTCGCTGCCTGGCGTGAAGGAAGCTGACCCTGTCCTCCCTGTAGAACAGTTCCAAGGATGACTTCGCCTACTTCCTCAGGATCCACACCTGCGCGTACCAGCGCCTCTTTTACCGCGATTCCCCCAAGCTGACCTGCAGTAAATCCGCTCAGCGCTCCGCCAAGCTTGCCGAAAGGTGTTCTTGCTCCTGCTAAAATGACTGTTTTACCCATGATTATCTCTCCCCTGCTAATCTATTAATTAGTGAAAAAAGCAAATCCATATCCACGAAGCGTTACGATGACTGAACGCTCGCTCGATAACTAGCTAAAAAAATAAACCATAACTTGAATTGTAAAAATTGAAGAATATCTAAGAGGTTGATTTGCCAATTTGGCACCCACGCAATGTAAGCGCTTTATCATACTATTCATTTTACTTTAAAAATAGTAGAAATTGAAACACTTTGCTAAAAATTCAAAAAGATTGATTGAAATTTTATCGGTGAGTCAACTTCTACTATTTAGGTATGAGTATTGTTTTATCTTATGATACGAGTGGTTTTAGTTCTCCAAAAACCGATTTTTCCAGCAGTTCTGCTACGTCCAAAGTATCGACGCTTTCTTCTACTTCCTTCGCTTTCGTTCCATCGGAAAGCATCGTCAAGCAGTACGGGCATCCGGAGCTGATGACGGAAGGATTCACGGACAATGCCTGTTCTGTACGGGCGACGTTGATCCTGTGTCCTGTTTCTTCTTCCATCCACATCAAGCCGCCGCCAGCTCCGCAGCACATTGCGGTATCGCGGTTTCGTTCCATTTCCTTCAAAGTTACACCTGGAATCGCCTTTAAGATATCACGCGGTGCATCATACACTTCGTTATATCTTCCGAGGTAGCAGGAATCATGGAAGGTAATGGTTTCATTCAATGCATGCTTCGGAACAAGTCTTCCTTCCTTCACTAACTGCGCCAGAAGCTCGGTATGGTGATAGACCTCTGCCTCGAGTCCGAAGTCAGGGTATTCATTCTTAAAGATATTATATGCGTGAGGATCGATGGTAACGATCTTCTTCACTTCATTTTTCTCGAATTCTTCGATATTTTTTGTCGCAAGTTCCTGGAACAAGAACTCGTTTCCAAGGCGGCGTGGTGTATCGCCGGAGTTCTTTTCCTTGTTTCCAAGGATCGCGAACTTAACGCCAGCCTCATTCAGAAGCTTAGCGAATGATAGCGCGATTTTCTGGCTGCGGTTGTCATAGGAACCCATCGCGCCAACCCAGAATAAGTATTCAAATTCCTCTTCCGCTTTTTTCATTTCTTTTACCGTAGGAACAACGACATCGCCGCGAAGCTCGCGCCAGTCTTCTTTTTCCTTACGGTTCAAGCCCCAAGGGTTACCCTGGCGTTCGATATTCGTCATGGCGCGCTGTGCGTCAGCGTCCATTTTACCTTCTGTCAAAACGAGATAACGGCGAAGGTCGATGATCTTGTCAACATGCTCGTTCATAACTGGACATTGGTCTTCACAGTTACGGCATGTTGTACAAGCCCAGATTTCTTCTTCAGTGATAACATCGCCAATCATGCTTGGATTGTATGCAAGACCTGCAGCTGCTTCCTCTGCACCCTGTCCAGCTGCTGCCAGCGCAATCTGATTTCCTTTTGTATTTCCGAACGCAAAAGTAGGCACCCATGGCTGCTTGGAAGTGACTGCAGCACCATGCAATGTTAAATGGTCACGCAGCTTGACAATCAAGTCCATTGGCGACAACATTTTGCCTGTGCCAGTTGCCGGGCACATATTCGTACAGCGGCCACATTCAACGCAGGCATAGAAATCGATCATTTGTTCATAATTGAAATCGGTGATTTTACCGGCACCGAAAGTTTCCTGAGTCTCATCTTCAAAATCGATCTTTTTAATCTTTCCTGGAGAATCGACCTTAGTCAAATAAACATTGGCAGGACCTGCGAGTAAGTGTGCATGCTTGGATTGCGGCACGTACACGAGGAATGCCAGCAAGAACAGCAAATGAATCCACCATGCGATATAGAATATCGTGATAGCGGCTGCCTGAGGAATTCCGCTGAATACGGTTGCAATTAGTGATGCAACAGGCTCCGTCCAAGTGCCTTCATGGCCATGCCAGATCATGCCCATTCCGTTTCCAAGCAGGACAGATAACATCAACCCGCCGATAAAAAGAAGTACAAGACCGTTTTTAAAGCCGCGCTTCAAACGGACAAGCTTTTCCACATAACGACGGTAAAATGCCCATACAACCGCAACAAGTATCGTCAATGTCACGATTTCCTGGAAAAACGTGAAGCCGGGATAGAGCGGTCCAAGCGGCAAATGAGAGCCTGGGTTCAAGCCCTTCCAAATAAAATCAATTGCCCCAAACTGGACAAGAATGAATCCATAAAAAAACATAACGTGGATGATACCGCTTTTTTTGTCTTTCAAAAGCCTTTTCTGGCCAAATACATGTACCCAGATTCTTCTTACACGCTCTTTTACATCGTCATCAAATTCTGATTTCTTACCGAGCTTGATGTATTCGATTCTCGTTTTAACCACATAAACGAACAAACTGACTGCGTAAGCGGTTACAAGCAAGAACGCGATAAGATTGATCCAAAGCAGACCGTTCATAAAATCGTTTACCCCTTTCGATGCTATTTTGTTGGATGAAAATTTCTAAACAAACCAATTTTCTGAATTTATCCTTAATACCATTATATTATGAATGAGCATTCAGTCAACTTATTTCCTTTCATTTCTGAAAATTGTTTATTCTCCCTCTTTTACAGGAACATAACATATAACATGCGTTTTCGGCAAAGATAAAATAAATACTGTAAAGGGAGCCGAAACGCTATGGAAATTGGATGGTTTTTAATCGGGATAGTAGCAGGGCTTGCCTTGTGGGTGTATGCAGACTTCATGCTCGGAAGAAAAAAGCATCTATCGAATGTAAATAGAAATATTTTACCTATGAGGGACAGCGACCTGACCATTTTCGCAAAAGGTCCTGAACTGTTCCACGATCTATTTTCAGAAATCAAAAAAGCAAAACAGCACATTCATATTCTGTTTTACATTGTTCAGGATGATAAAATAAGCCAGGAGTTCCTTTCAATTTTAAAAGAAAAAGCTCAAGAAGGCGTCGAAGTCCGCCTGCTAGTCGACTGGGTTGGCAGCGGCTTAAAGCGTAAATCGATCCAATCCTTGAAGGCTGCAGGTGTAGAATTCGCTTTTTCGCAAACACCGAAATTCCCATTCCTGTTTTACTCTTCGCAAGTGCGGAACCATCGTAAAATTACTGTCATTGACGGACGCATCAGTTACCTTGGCGGTTTTAATATCGGCAAGGAATATTATGACCAGGATCCAAAGCTGTCTCCTTGGAGGGACTACCATTTAAAAATGACCGGTGAAGGAGTTATGGACCTGCAAAAAGAGTTCCTCGAGGATTGGCGTGCGGCTGCTAAGGTAAATCTCTTGCACGACAAAGCTTATTTTCCGCCTTTGGAAAAAGGGTCGATCCGCCAGCGGCTCGTTCCAACAGAAGGAATTCTGCTTGAGGAACTTATTTCAGACCTGATCACCGAGTCTGAAAAATCGATTTTCATTGGAACCCCTTATTTCATTCCAAGCAAGAGAATTTTTAATCTTTTACTAGATGCACTTAAAAAAGGTGTCGCTGTCACGATTCTCGTTCCTCACAAAGCAGATCATATTCTAGTAAAAGAAGCCTCCCATCCCTATTTAAGGAAGCTTATAAAGGAAGGAGCAGATGTATACCAATATTTAAAAGGCTTTTACCATGCAAAAGTCATTATAATCGATGATCAAGTTTGTGACGTGGGAACGGCTAATTTTGATAAAAGAAGCATGTTTCTTAATTATGAATTGAACTGTTTGATTTATGACCCTGCTTTTATTAAAAAAGTGAAGCACATTTTTACAGAGGATATCCTGAATTCTCAAAGGGCGACACTCCAGGAGCTGAATCGGGTCAATCTGTTGCTGTCAATCAAGGAAAAGGCTGCACGGACGATTTCTTACTTTTTATAAGGCTGTTTTCTTAAACTTTGATAATTTTAATAAGTTGAGTTCCACTCCGGGATGCTCGCTTTCCGCGGGGCGGACGGTGAGCCCGCAGGAGTCTCGCACCCTCCGTTCCAATCAACTTATTTATCAATATTTTGCTTTCAAACAATCCATTAAAAAACAGCCTTTTATAAACAATGCAAAAAAAATAAACGAAGCCAAACGAAGTGGTTTCGGTCAATGAAGGAGTTTCTCTATGATTATTCGGCTTGGATATGTCTCCACTGCCATCAGCTTGTGGGATGCTTCCCCGTCGAAGGCATTGACGTTTGCTCGTTATAGCCAGCTAGCCAGTGAGGAACGTCATGAAAAACTGCTTTCCGTGACATACCAAAACCTCTTAAATACAGAAAGAATGATTCATTACAATATTGCTCACGATATCCCGCTTTACCGGTTCTCGAGTTCGATCGCCCCGCTGGCGACGCATCCAGAAGTGAAGTGGGATTATGTTACGCCTTTTCGCGACAAGTGGATGGAAATCGGAGACCTTGTGAAAAAGCATGGATTGAGGACAAGCTTCCACCCCAATCAGTTTACGCTTTTCACTTCTCCGAGGGAGGAAGTAACCGCCAACGCCATTCTCGATATGGAGTATCATTATGGTATGCTCGAGGCGATGGGGCTCGAACAAGAAGCAATCATCAATATCCATATTGGCGGTGCCTATGGGAACAAGGAAGAAACCATTTTGCGGTTCCATGAAAACTTCGCCAGGCTCCCTGCTCATATAAAGAAAATCACCACTCTGGAGAATGACGACAAAACTTATAATGCTGAAGAAACACTCGCCGCCTGCGTAAAGGAAGATGTACCGTTCATGTTCGATTATCATCATCACATGGCGAACCTCTGTGAAGAAAGTCTTGAGAATATCCTGCCTGTTGGCTTTGAAACATGGGCTAGGACAGGCTTAAAGCCAAAAATCCATATCTCCTCGCCTAAATCGGAGAAAGCGTACCGTTCGCATGCTGATTACGTCGACCACGAGTACATCCTTCCATTAATCCAGATTTTGCGTGGAATCGGACAGGACGTCGATTTCATGATTGAAGCGAAAACGAAGGATAAGGCAGCTCTCGCATTAGTAGAAGGACTGGCGAAAATACGCGGAGTGAAGCGGATTGGCGGGGCTGTTTTGGAGTGGAAATAGAATTGGAATAATACGCAAAAAGACTCAGCCCCCTCGGAGCTGAGTCTTTTTCACTACATTTTTTCAGGTGCAGATACACCAATCAAAGCAAGTGCATTCTTCAAGGTGATTTGCGCACTCTTGATCAGGGACAAACGAGCCTGAGTTCTTTCCTTGTTGTCCATATCCAAAACTTTTTCAGCATTGTAGAAGCTGTGGAACACAGACGCAAGTTCGAAAATATAGTTGCTGATGCGGTGTGGCATACGCTTTTGAGCAGCCTCTGCAACCGCAAGCGGGAATTCGCCAATCTTCTTCAGCAGGTCCATTTCCTTCTCAGCCTCAATTAATTTGAAATCTGCTTCGGTTCCAACTGTGAAGCCTTGCTCCTCAGCAGAACGCAAAATGCTTGAAATACGCGCATGTGCGTACTGTGCATAGAATACTGGGTTTTCATTCGACTGGGAAACTGCCAGATCAAGGTCAAAGTCCATATGAGTATCCGCACTTCTCATCGCGAAGAAGTAACGAACTGCATCAAGGCCTACCTCTTCAATCAGGTCACGCATCGTAACAGCTTTACCAGTACGCTTACTCATTTTCATCTTCTCGCCGTTTTTATAAAGGTGAACGAGCTGGATGATTTCAACCTCAAGCGTGTCGCGGTCATAGCCAAGCGCCTGGATGGCTGCCTTCATACGAGGGATATAGCCGTGGTGGTCAGCTCCCCAGATGTTAATCAATTTTTCAAATCCGCGCTCAAGCTTGTTCTTATGGTAAGCGATATCCGGAGTCAAATATGTGTAAGATCCGTCCTGCTTGATCAGCACGCGGTCCTTGTCATCGCCAAGCTCAGTTGAACGGAACCATGTTGCACCGTCTTCCTCATAAATATGGCCATTGGCACGAAGAGCATCCAATGCCACATCAATTTTTCCATCATGGTAAAGTGAGGTCTCTGAGTACCAAACGTCAAATTTCACACGGAAATTCTCGAGGTCCTGCTTTAATTTTGCCATTTCATATTTCAAGCCGTATTCGCGGAATGTATCGAAACGCTCTTGATCAGGAACATTGACGTACTTGTCGCCAAATTCCTCAGCAAGCTTCTTGCCGATTCCGATGATGTCCTCACCTTGGTAGCCATCCTCAGGCATCGTCTTATCCATGCCAAGAGCCTGGAAGTAACGAGCTTCAACAGACAACGCGAGATTATTAATCTGGTTGCCGGCATCATTGATATAATACTCACGGGAAACATCGTAGCCAGCCTTTGAAAGCACATTGCACAATGAATCGCCGACTGCCGCACCGCGCGCATGTCCAAGGTGCAAGTCACCTGTCGGGTTAGCAGAAACGAACTCGACCTGGACTTTCTGACCGTTGCCAACCTTGGATTCCCCGTAGTTGTCGCCAGCGTCAAGAATCGCCGGAATCAAGTCTGTCAAATAGCTGTTATCCATGTAAAAATTGATAAACCCCGGTCCAGCGATTTCAATCTTCTCGATGGATGCCTTACTTTTATCAAAATTCTCGATCAACAGCTCCGCAATCTGGCGAGGTGCCTTCTTCGCAACTCGTGCAAGCTGCATCGCCATATTCGTAGAGTAATCCCCATGCGTCTTTTCCTTTGGTGTTTCAAGCACGACAGAAGGAATTTGCGCTTCCTCCGCAAGATTAGCCTTGATGGCAGCCTGCTTGATTTCTTCTTTCAGTTTCAATTGAACCTGTTCAACTATATTCATTTGGCTTCCTCCTTATAATTGATCGTCATATGGTATGTACCTGCATCCGAGCCCTGAATGGCCATATCATAAAGCAAATCTACATGGCCCTCCTGCTTTTCTTCATTAAAATCAGTATCAAGCCGTTTGGTGAGCGCAGATGTTTCCAGCAGCCCATACGGCGTCTTATAATTGCCAGGAGTCTTTTTATTCAGCAGAAAATGAAGCCTCATCTTGATTGCGCCGCTCCGCAAAATCAGTACTTCGTTTCCTGATATTTTCACAGTCGTATGAACGTCCCCTTCCTCCATCACTTCATCATACTGGAGGTACGAACTGTTCGCTTTTTTATAGTATCGGCCAAAAGTGGTCAATTCAAAAGTCTCCTTCTCACTGCCACTATAAATAGCCGTCTTCACCGTCACCTTAACAGGTATTTGATCAGCGGGTTCAATCGACATCGATAACACGCCCTTTTCTTGTCCAGCTCCAGTGCCTAGCCCCTCGGGTCATAAGCCGCCCTGATGTAGTGGCTGAAGAACGCCTCCTCGCAGGTCGTCTTATGCCTGTCGGACTTGCCCACGGATGGGCTGACGCCGACGTTGCCACAGGACGTGGCGGTTTTAGTCGACGTTCCTCTTTAAAAGGCACTTCCGCTTTTCAACTCTTATTATAACTTTATAAGTATAAATATTCTCCTTTGAAAGTGCAAGGTTCGCCGGGACTCTCTCTGCATATTTCCTACTTTTAAACCAGCCAAAATTAGGCATACACGAATAGGATTACACAGCCTTTAAACCGGGTATTTATTATTAAAACCTTTTAAGGAGGTGGCCTATATGAAAATCGAGGTTAAATGTGAAGTGGAAAATTGCAAATACTGGGCAGAGGGCGACCAATGTGTAGCTGACTCTATCCTGGTCGTTGCCAATACAGGCAGACAAGCTGCAAATGAGCGCGAAACAATCTGTGATACTTTTGAAAAAATGTAATTTTAGTAAACTGGATGGCTTATTGCTATCCAGTTTTTTAGTTTGTTGGAAAAATATGAGCAGAGTCCGCTGTATAGGTGGCTGCTCTTCATAAAGTAACGTGTAATTGCGCAGAATTTTGTTGAAATCCTGCAAGAACACATTTTGATTCCGCAACTTTTTGTTGAAATCCCGCAAGTTCCCCATTTGATTCCACAACTATTTGTCGAAATCCCTCAAGTCTCCATTTTTGATTCCACAACTTTGTCGAAATCCCGCAAGAACTTCCTTTGATTCCGCAACTTTTTATCCAAATCCCGCAAGAATGCATTTTAATTCCGCAACTATTTGTCGAAATCCCGCAACCTGGAAAAAACATCTGATTTTTTCCAATTTTAAAAGGGAGAAGCACTGCGTTTTTATTCTCGCATTCCATCACGAAAATAAAAAAAGCTGCCCCCTTTTAAAAAGGAAACAGCTTCATATCTCATATTACTTCACAAACCCAAGCATCATTTCACGAATGATTTTGCTCGCTGTGTTTGATGTCATTTCGGATGTATCGTAGATTGGCGCTACTTCTACTAAATCAGCACCTACTACGTTCACTTCTGAGTTTGCGATTGCATGGATGGATGCAAGCAATTCCTTTGAAGTGATTCCGCCAGCATCGACTGTACCTGTTCCTGGCGCATGCGCTGGGTCAAGGACATCGATGTCGATAGTAACATAAACTGGACGGCCTGCAAGCGTAGGCAGAATTTCTTTTAACGGCTCAAGAACCTCAAATTTTGAAATATGCATGCCGACTTCCTTTGCCCACTCGAATTCTTCCTTCATACCTGAACGAATTCCGAATGAATAGACATTTTTAGGGCCAATATGCTCAGCAATTTTGCGGATTGGCGTTGAGTGGGATAATGGCTCCCCTTCATAATGCTCGCGCAAATCTGTGTGTGCATCAAAATGGATGATTGCCAGATTCTCATACTTTTTCGCTACTGCTTTCATGACCGGCCAAGAAACAAGGTGCTCTCCACCCATTCCTAGCGGGAATTTTACAGCAGCTAAAATCTTGTCGACAAATTCTTCAAGCATATCAAGGCTTTTTTGTGCATTCCCGAAAGGAAGCGGGATATCCCCTGCATCAAAATACTGAAGGTCAGCCATTTCACGGTCAAGATACGGGCTGTACTCTTCTAGTCCGATGGAAACCTCACGGATGCGAGTAGGGCCGAAACGGGAACCCGGACGGTAGCTTACTGTCCAGTCCATTGGCATTCCATAAAGAACAGCCTTGCTTTCCATATAGTTTGAATGGCTGCCGATAAATACATTGCCAGAATATGCTT
>NZ_JBAVFI010000369.1:0-6623 GCF_049588175.1 Mesobacillus sp. | reverse complement strand
GTGATCATCTATATAATAGAAGTCACTATAAAATATTGTTTGTTGACGCTTGTTTGTTTAGTTTTCAAAGAACAAGTTAGTTAGCTTGCCGCCTAGAAGCGACTTTATTAATATAACATGTTGATTTGTTATTGTCAACAACGTTTTTTTATTTTTTTCACTTGTTTAAAACGAAGTTGTTTATCAAATCTTGTTGCTTTCTTTCAAGCGAGATTAAATATACCATGGATAAAATATGTTTGCAATATAATTTTTAAAAGAATTTTTACGAGTTTATATTTTTTTAAACTCCCCCTACTTTCTTCTTATTAATATGTTTTTTTAATAATTTTCTTTCCCTGTTCATATAATGGCTTGGACAAACTATATGACGGGGTGATTATGCTTGCTGCAATCGATCGCATTATATCTATCACTATTCATGGCAATATTCCTGTTTTGTATTTCTTATATTGAGGCCATTAAAATTGCAAATGCCGAGGGGAAAGTTCGTGGCGGGACCTTTATTTTCAGCACAATATGCGCCTTTTTATTTTCCCGGTTCACATATTTGTTTATATAATGCTTCTTTGGATATTATGTTATTTTTCCTTTCTGTTCGTTCTAACAGGTCTCTTGCCGAATCTATTAAATAATTCCTTACTATTTAATTTTGTACAGACTATAAAAAAATCCCCTTACTCGGGGGATTTTTTTCTCATATCATTTTCTTCTCACTCTTTATTCTATGAATCACATTTTGTTGTAATGCTTTCAAGTCATCCCACACATAAGCCAATTCTACAACTTCCTTACCTGCAATTTTATCAGTTTCTTCGCCTGTTTTTACTGCCAGAAGACTTTCATAGAATTTTCGGCTTATGTTTTCTTCAAGGACCCATACAAGCATTGATGTATAATTTTGTTCCAGTAATTCATATACTCCAGCCTGAAGAAGTTTCAACCCCAGTTTCTCTCTCTGATACTTTTTAAGAATGTAGATGGCGTATAACTCTCCATCCGCATTAAACTTTCCTGTGCGTTCTTTTCCGTAAGAAGCAAATCCGACTATATTATTTTCTGCATTTACTGCGACAAATACAGGGGATAGCTGCGGTGTTTGGGATAAACTCTTCTCCCACAGTCCCATTCGATCTTCAATTTTTAGCGAATCCAAATATTCCTGACTAATGATTCCTGCGTAAGTTTCTTTCCAGCTTTCAATATGTACCCTGGCTATACCCAGGGCGTCCCCTGCTTCCGCTCTCCGTATTTGCATTCGCATCTCTCCTATCCTGAAATCGAATTTATCTCTGCTCTTTTTTTCAGCTTCATTTGTCTTTCGTCGATTAAAAATAATGTTATTCCTGCAATAACAACTAATCCACCTGCTATTTGAGTCCAAATAACGTTTTCACCCAGAAGATAATAAGCAAGTATGGTCGCTCCTACCGGTTCAAAAAGGATAGCCATTGAAATAATTGATGCACTAAGCCATTTGATTGACCAGTTGAATAGCGTATGTCCGAGTAAGGTTGGAATTACAGCGAGAAGGATGAAATAAACCCAATCACTTTTAGGGTAAGGATAGAAAGAGTCTCCAGCCGCGATAACGTAAAAGAACAATGTAATTGAACTAATGCTATAGACAAGAAATGTGTATGTTATAAGGGACATTCTTTTTCTCACCGTTTGCCCGAATAGCAGATAAACCGTTACCAGGGCGCAGGCTGCAATTGCCAGGAAGTCGCCGAACAGTGCACTTCCGCTTATTTTAAAATCACCCCAGCTGATAATCACACTTCCGCCAATGGCAATAACCCCGCTTAGAATGGCTTTTGCAGATAATTTTTCTTTGAAGAAAATATAGGCTCCAGCAAATGCAAATAAAGGCTGCAGGGTTACTAATACGGTTGAACTGGCTACAGAGGTGTAGTTCAATGATTCGAACCATAGAATAAAATGAAAAGCCAGGAAAACTCCAGAGATCACGGTAAATGCCCAATCCCGTTTCGTAATAAGACGGAGTTCTGAAACATATTTTAAAAGAAATACCGGGAGCATAAATAAGACTGAAAAAAGCAATCGGTAAAAGGCTATGACTCCCGAAGGGGCAGAAGAAACTTTTACTAAAATAGCTGATGTCGACACTGCAACAACACCTATCGCAACTGCTAAGTATGGATTAACTTTTGGTGATTCCATCATTATTCTCCTTTTAATAAGAAACAATTTTTAATGTATATGTATTCTACAATGAAAATCATCATTTTTCTTATTATATTAAAAAATTTAACCGAAAAGGGTTTATTTAACTATAGATAGGGAAAGAAAATACATCTTATCAGGGCAGGAGATTAATATGTTGTATTCTATGGATATGGAAATTTTAATAAAGTTGGGAATATCAGCTTTTTTAGGGCTGGTCATTGGACTCGAAAGGGAAATTAAGAGAAAACCGGTTGGCCTAAAAACCAGCTTAGTCATTTCAATTGTCAGCTGTCTTTTAACCGTTGTTTCAAGTGAATCTGCATACATGTTCCCTGGTGATGAAGATGTAAACATTACAATGGATCCACTACGTCTGGCTGCTCAAATTGTGTCGGGAATTGGTTTTCTTGGTGCCGGTGTGATTTTAAGAAGAGGAAATGATACGATTTCAGGCCTGACGACAGCTGCAATGATCTGGGGAGCTGCAGGAATTGGCATCACAGTTGGTGCGGGTTTCTATTTAGAGGCGATTGCGGGCGTTGCCCTGCTGATTGTCAGCGTTGAATTTATGCCATTTCTAATGAAATTCATCGGTCCAAGGCAGATGAGAGAGAAAGAAATTCGCCTCCAATTCAATGTGAACGGCAGAGAGAGCATTGCCGATATTATCACCAAAATTAAGTTGGAAAATATCGCATTAAAAAATGTACGCATTAAAGATTTAGCAGAGGGGAATCAGCTTGTTCAGTTAATAGTCACTGTGGATTTCCGCAGAAAAACCACCGATGTTTATGAAGCTGTTTCTTTAATAGAAGGAATCAACCGGGTAGAAATCGAAAGTGTGTAGTTGAAAAGCCGCTGTTGAGTGGCTTTTTTCTGTTTTATTAAATTTTTCTTGCATGTCTGCAAAGTTGGCGATATAATTTTTCTTGTACCTTATCTTAGTTAGATACGGGGGATTAGCTCAGCTGGGAGAGCGCAACGCTGGCAGCGTTGAGGTCAGGGGTTCGAGCCCCCTATTCTCCACTTACAAAAAGAGAGTGTCCAAAAGTATAATCTTTTGGGCACCCTTTTTATTTTTTGGCCAAGTAAAAATGGTCCGTTGATTTCCGTTTCCAGGCGCTTCACTTTCCGAGGGGCTGGGGTGAGCCTCCTCGCCGCCGCTGGTGTCTTTGGGGTAAAACGGCCCTTCTTTTGGGGCCATTTCTACCGGGGTCTCACCTATCTAGCTGCGCCTGCAGGACATTGATTAGTTTCCTTGAACCTGCCTCTCACGATGGAAATTCGGTAGCATTTTTATAGCCACTATTATACTGATGTATTAGACAACTTAAATAAATCAGACACAGATAAAACATTTATTAACTTCTATTCACCAAATTCTTTAACTACGCTCCTTGGAGGCAGCATCTTTCAAAATTTTCTTAACTGGATATACCATTGTATTCTTCTTTAATCTCTTCTATTGTCTTATCTAATTCTTCGCCCCAATAATCATTTGCTGTATGGAACACTACATTCCCTTTTTGATCAAGGAGTCCATATCCTCTAAAAGGAACTTCTCCATTTCTCATATCAAACAACTCAGTCATTTTAAGTTCTGGGTCTGAAATGAATGGTAAGCTTTTTCCATACTCTTGGACCAATGCATTGTACAATTCTTTTTGCTGTTCTGGACTATCTCCGCTGATAATAAACGTATTTAGATCGAAATCATTTAATCTATCGAGATTTTTGTGCAACTGGACCAGTTGCTTTTGACAATGCGTTCAGGTGTAGGTTGTCATGAAAAAAAACAGTGTTGGCTTGGCCTGTGGGAAGGTGACCTCTTCCCGGTCTTGATTAAGCAGTACCATATTTCCTTCTAGTTTCGTTTTACTGCAAGCTGTTAATACAAGAACAATTAACAGCAGTGTTATTATTTTTCTTGTTTTCATGGTATCTCCCATTTTTTGTTTTGCATTTAAAAATTTCTGATAAAAAACAAGTGAATCAGAGCTTTTAACAATAAGATTTATTATAACCCTATTTAATTTGATTCATCATTTTTTCAAGATGTTTTACAGTAGGTGTTAAATTAAGCAGAAAATATGATTCCCTTAGTCTTCGTGATGGAGCACTATATTTTAAATATCCTGCTCCTCCCTGATGAAGCATACTGCCATGGGTCGCTTGTGCTGTAAGATAAGCAACTCCAAGGCGCAACCGGAGAAGTTCATGCCAATGTTCTTGTATATCCTGAATTGCAGCCAAATCATACACTTTAGTACGGAGTTCTTCTAATTCTTTCTCTAGTTCCTCCGGCTGAATGGGCAAAAAGTTATTGCATCCTCCTTGCTTATTGCAAACTTGACGAATCGATGCAACGGCAGCTTCAGTAACACCTATGCCCAGCGGTATTTGATAAAGCACAAAGGCTGGCCTAATTCTGACAATAAATTGATCCACATCATGTGATATTACCCATTTTTCGGGGATCTTCACTTCATCAAAAGTACATGAATAAGTAGCACTTCCGTTTACCCCTAAATACTCTAGCTTTGCTTTTAAAGCAAGGCCTTCAGTATTACATGGTACCACTGCCATAATCCGTTGGTCCTCGCTAACCTCTGCAATGATACCAAACCAATGATCAGTACCCAAATTTGAAACAGATGGCAATTGCCCTTTCACAATATATCCTTCATTTGTCTTTGATGCTTTCAAATGCAAAGTTTCCAACCCAGCATAATACTTCATTGGATTGGAGAGCCCCGTACCGCCAAGCAACTCCCCTTTTTCCAGCTTGTGCAGAATTTCATTCTTCAAATAAGCATTTTCGCTATTACGAATATAAGTTAAAGAGGCAAGGTGGCACCAAAGGTTAAATGCGGTTGTCATACAAATCTTCGATGTTTCCTCTACAACGCGTACCTCTTTTGAAAAATCTACCCCATTTCGGGAATCTAAAAATCCCGCTTTGCCTACACTCCTCAAATAATCTTCGGCATAGTAGGCATCCGTATCGATTTTCCGTACAAATGGCTTTAGCTGTTTTTGGATTAATTCATCCAATATCGTCAGATCGTTCAAAGCATACCTCTCCCTTTTGCTGCCTTTTAAAAAGAAAACCTCCGACGACGGAGGTTCAGCCATTATGATAATTCAGTAATCGTATCAATTGGTGCCTTAACAGCTTCACGTGCTTTCTTGACTGTTGATTCATCAGGAGAATCATAGAAGCAGAGGCATTTTGTCATGTCTTCACAAACATATGTCCTAGAAAAAGTAACTTCAGGAACTTCTGCATAGTGTACTGAGTTTTTGGACTTCCTTTCCAGGTAGGCATCCATTGTCAAGTTTTCTGGAAGGTTCCATTCTACAAGATAATTTACTTTGTCGGCCTGCTTCTTAACTTCCTCTAATTCTGTTCCAACAAGACGTACAGGCTTGATCAGAGTCACAGGTATCCCTAACCCTCTTAAACTTTCATTTATGACATTACGTTCTTCGGCCTCCAGGATAAAGAAAGCTCTAGATAGATCCTTTGCTACTTGAACCTCAATTAAACTTGCATTTTGCTTTCCTAACTCCTCACGAATTTCAACGACCTTTTTTTCAAAAGATTCTTTTCCTTTTACTGAGCTGTTTAAGATTGATTCCACTAAATATAAAGATGACATTTTAGTTCCTCCTTAATTATAAATAACCGATAGGTTTACTCGGTTATTACTTGTTAATTATTTTATTACACTAAGTTAAAAAAAACAACTTGGTTGTTTTAAAAATTTTATTATGGTTTAATTAATTTGTATCGGAGGTTTATACTATGAGAGAATCTAAATATGATTTACCTTGTAATATCGCTCAAACTTTAAATATTATTGGGGATCGGTGGACATTACTTGTATTACATGAAATTTTAGCTGGAAGAACAACTTTTAATGAGATCAAAAAAGAACTTACTGGTATTTCATCTAATATACTTTCTGACCGGTTGAAACATCTAGAACAGTCTGGCCTGGTGATTTCCTCCCTTTATTCAGATCACCCACCTAGATATGCATATACGCTTACCGAAAGTGGACAAGAACTGGAAGGTGTATTTAACGCCATCATCTTATGGGGACGGAGCAATCTCGAAAAATGCTATAAGAAAATTATCCATGCTGAGTGTAAGCATGAAGTTGAAATAGCTTACTATTGTCCTCACTGCAATAAAAATGTGGACGAATTAGAAATAGTCGAAATCGAAACAATTGATACATCTTCACTTATATAAATATTAGGGAGACAGAGAGCAATCATGCACTCTGTCTTTTATCAATTATTCACTTTCCCCCATTGCCGGTTAATCCACGCTTCAAAAACACCAACTGCTTTATCAAGCAATAGGCCTGATATTCCAATAAAAAGAATGCCTGCCATAACAAGGTCAAGCCTCATGGAGTTTC
>NZ_JBAVFI010000368.1:0-1844 GCF_049588175.1 Mesobacillus sp. | reverse complement strand
ACTGAGAGTTTTTTGCCCCAGTGATATGGCACAAACATTGTATCTTTGCGAATCGCTTTCGTTATTTTAACCGGTGCGACCATATCGCCGCGCGGTGTAGTTAGCTTGACTCTTTCTCCATTTTCAATCTGGTAGGCGCTTGCCAATTCTGGATGCATCTCAACGAATGGCTCAGGACATTGCTCTTTTAGAAAGTCGACGCGTCTTGTCTGGTTCCCGGAAAGGTAATGGAATACGACACGGCCGGTTGTCAGCCATAGCGGGTATTCCTTTGACTGCACTTCCGCAGGTCCTCTGTAGTCACAAACCGCAAGATTCGCTTTGCCATCTTCAGTTGCGAACCTTTCTTTGAACATAGAAGGTGTTCCCTGGTGATCCAAAGCAGGTGCTGGCCAGAAGACGCCGTCTTGCTCATCGATTTTTTCGTATGTGACACCATAGTAATCAGCCTTGCCGCCCTTCGATGCGAGGCGAAGCTCATCAAAAATTTCTCTTGGCTCATTATATTGGAAGTGCTGGCCTTTACCCAGGCGATCAGCAATCAGGCTCATGATCTCCCAGTCTGGTTTTGATTCACCAATCGGCTCCACTACTTTACGGATGTGGATGATTCGGCCTTCTGTATTTGTAGTCGTTCCTTCGTCCTCAGCCCATGTTGTCGCTGGAAGGACAACATCTGCAAGTTCAGCTGTTTCAGAAAGGAAGAAATCATTTACGACTAAGAAATCAAGGTTTTCAAGTTGTTCTTGAACATAATTGATATTCGGCGATGACACAACTGGATTCGAACAGATTACATGCAAACCGCGAATCGTCTTGGCTTCCATCAAGTGGAACATTTCATATGCTGAAACTCCTGGCTGCGGCATTTCTTCAGGCTGGATGCCCCAAACTCCAGAAATGTACTCAACCGCCTTCGGATCTGTCAGCTTACGGTAGCCTGGCAGCAAATCTGCTTTTTGCCCGTGCTCGCGTCCGCCCTGGCCGTTTCCCTGTCCAGTAAAAGTCGCAACACCAGAAGCGAACTTGCCGATTTGTCCTCTTAAAAGAGCCATCGATGTGTAAAGACTTACGTTATCTACACCTGCTGTCTGCTGCTCTGCACCACGTGCGAACATAACCACAGAGCGAGGCGATTTTCCGAAAATGTGTGCAGCCTTTATGATTTTCTCAACCGCTACACCTGTAATTTTTGAAGTATACTCAGGCGTGAATTTCGCTGTCATTTCTTTCAATTCTTCAAAATTATTGCAGCGTTCCTGCACGTACTCATGATCAACATAATCATGCTTGATCAAAAGGTGCATGATGCCGTTAGCCAATGCTGAATCTGTTCCTGGAAGCAGGTCAAGGTGTACATCGGCAACTCTTGCTGTTGCAGTTTCACGCGGATCGGCAACAATGAACTTCGCGCCTTTGTCCTTTGCTTTCCAGAACCACTGGATACTAGTAGGGTGACATTCTGCCGTGTTAGAGCCAGCCATGAAGAAGCAGTCGCTATGCTCGAGCTCCGTCCATGGAAGCGATGATCCTCGGTCAATTCCAAGCGTCTTATTGAATCCGCCTGCTGCAGAACTCATGCAATAGCGGCCGTTATAATCGATATAACGAGTTCCCAGCCCAACACGAGCGTACTTTCCGACAAGGTAGCATTTTTCGTTTGTCATGGATACGCCGCCATATACCGCAAGAGCATCCTTTCCGTATGTTCCCTGGATTTCTTTGTACTTTCTTTCAATTAAATCAAGCGCTTCTTCCCATGAGGATTCTACGAATTTGCCATTTTTCTTGATTAAAGGACGCTTGATGCGGTCCGGGTGGTCAATTGTCTGATACGCAGTGAC